>NZ_CP013141.1:2410838-2563491 GCF_001442535.1 Lysobacter antibioticus
CGCTGGTGATCGGCTGCGGCCGCCAGGCTGCGCTCGCCACCCGGCTGCTGCGCGGCGACGGCTGCGCGGCGGTGCAGATCCTCGACCCGCGCATCTCGCCGAAGCATTGGGACTTGGTGATCGCGCCCGAGCACGACGGTCTGCACGGCGGCAACGTCATCACCCTGCTCGGCAGCCTGAACCCGGTCGACGACCTGTGGTTGGCCGGCGCACGCAGCGCCTTCCCCGCGTTCGGCGCCCTGCCCGGGCCGCGCACCGCTCTGCTGCTCGGCGGCCCGAGCGCGCACGCGAAATTCGACCAGGCCGCGTTCGACGTGTTGGCGACGCAGCTGCAGACCCTGCTCGAACGCGAGTCCGGCAGCCTGCTGGCGACCACCTCGCGACGCACCCCGGTCGAGATCCGCGCGCGCCTGCGTCAGCGCCTGGCGCGGTTGCCGCGCGTTTCCTGGTACGAGCCCGGCGAGGGCGCCAACCCCTATCCCGGCCTGCTCGGCTGGGCCGACCGCATCGTCTGCACCGCCGACTCGGTCAACATGCTGTCGGAAGCCGCGGCCACGCGCGTGCCGGTGTTCGCCTTCGGCATCGAGCGCGTAGACGGCCGCCCCGGCCGTTTCGTCGACAGTCTGCTCAGCCTCGGCCGCGTGCGCCCCTTCGACCAACGCTTGTCGGCCTATCCGGTGACGCCGTTGCGCGAGACCGCGCGGGTAGCGCAGGAAGTCCGGCAACGGCTGGGTCTGCGCGACTGACCCTTCGGCCGACGGCCGCGCCTAGCGGGCCTGGCGCGGGTTGGCGAAGCTGCCGATGAAACGCAGCTCGTTGTAGAAGCGGCCCGGCTGCTCCTCGTGGAAGCTGCAGTGGTCGTAGAAGTACAGCGCATTGCCTTCGACCACGCCGAGCTCATGACAGCGCGCCAGGATCGCGCGCTCGGTCTGCGGCGTATGCGTGCCGACTTCCAACACCAAGGTCTCTACCGGTACCGGCCGATGCCCGGCGGTGGCATAGGCGATGAAGAAATCCGCATCGAGAAAATCGCAGCCGAAGTCGCGGTGCGCGGGGCAACCGGAGCCGCTCGCTTCCATACCGTCGAGATAGCGTTCGAACGCCTGCGGCGATTGCGTGGTCGTGCCCATCCACACCGAGATCATGCCGCGCGCGGTGTCGTCGATCATGCCGGCGGCATGCTCATGCGGTTTCGCGCAGGCCGTGCGCCTGCATCGCCGTGGAAATAGCGGCGCGCGAGGCGGCGATCGCCTCGGTCTCGACCACGCGGCGCGGACGGCGGTCGAGGGTGCATTCCAGGCCTGCCGCCAACAAGGTCGTATGCGCGACGCGCAGCGAAGCGGCCTGGGTGTCGTCGAAGGCGCCGCTGCGGCGCGCCGCCTCGATCAAGCCGGCCGAGTCGCGCGGCGACAACAACGCGCGCTCGCGCACCGAATCGCGCAACACCAGGTATTGCAGCAGGAACTCCAGATCGACCAGGCCGCCCTCGCCCTGCTTCAGGTCGAAGTAAGCGGCTTCGCTGCGGTCGAGCTCGGCGCGCATCTTCAGGCGCATCTTGGCGACGTCGTCGCGCAACTTGGCCGCGTCGCGCTCGCGCGCCAGGGTGCGTTCGCGTACCGCCTCGAAACGCTCGTGCAGGCCGCCATCGCCGGCGACGAAGCGCGCACGCACCAGAGCCTGATGCTCCCAGGTCCAGGCGCGCTCGTATTGGTACTCGCTGAAGCTCGCCAGCGAGGACACCAGCAGGCCCTTGGCGCCGTCCGGGCGCAGGCGCACATCGACGTCGAACAAACGCCCGGCCGCGGTGACCGCAGCGAGCAGGGCGACGATCTTCTGCGCCAGGCGCGCGAACCAGCGCCCGGCGTCGAGCGGACGCGCGCCGTCGGACTGCGCCCCGCCTTCGATCGCCGGCGCGTCGTAGAGAAACACCAGGTCGAGATCGGAACCGAAGCCGAGTTCCTCGCCGCCGAGGCTGCCGTAGCCGAGCACGGCGAAACGCGCGCCGGGCACGCGACCGTGCGCGCTCGCCACTTCCTGCTCGGCCAAGGCGAGGATGCGCATGACCACGCCGTCGGCGAGCCAGGCGAGCTGGCGCGCGCTCTGCTCGGCGCTCTGGCGGCCGTCGCGCAAGGCCATCGCGATGCGGAAACTCAGCGACTGCCGCACTTCGTTGAGCGCCTGCAGGGTCGCCTCGGCATCGTCGCCGCCGTCGACTTCGGCGCTGGCCGCCTGCAGTTCCTCGCGCCCCGGCAAGGGGCCGACCACGCGCGCATCGAGCAACTCATCGAGCAACAGCGGATGCGAAGCCAGGCGCTCGGCCAACAAGGCGCTGCGCGACACCGCCTCGACCAGGCGCGACAACGCCGCCGGTTGCTCATCGAGCAAGGCCAGGTAGGCGCTGCGGCGCAGCACGTTGTGCAACAAGGCGAGCAGGCGCTTGAGCGCGAGCATCGGCTGCGACGAGGTCGCCGCGCCCTGCAGCAGCGCCGGCAACACCCGGTCCAGGCGCGTACGCGCCGCATCCGACAAACCGCGCACGCCGGGGCTGCGGGCGAAATCGCGCAGCGCGCCGTCGGCATCGGCGGCGGCCTCGAAGCCGGCCTCGGCCAGGGTCTCGGCGTCGCCGGACTCGGGCAGCGCGCGCCAGTACGCGGTCAGGGCATCGGGCGCGGCGCGGCGCCGACGCGGCGCCAGCAAGGCCTCGAATTCGCCGGTCACGCGTTCGCGCCAACGCTCCAGCTCGCTCGACAGCGTCTCCCAATCCGGATAACCCAGGCCGACGGCGATGCGCAGGCGGTCGCTATCGGCCGCCGGCAAGGCATGGGTCTGGGCATCGCGCAGCATCTGCAGGCGGTTCTCCAGCCGGCGCAGGAAGCGATAGGCCTCGGCCAACGATTCGCCGGTCTCCTCGGCGATCTGGCGCAGCGCGATCAACTCGCGCAACGCCGGCAACAAACGGCGCCCGCGCAATTCGGCTTCGCGGCCGCCGCGGATCAGCTGCAGGGCCTGCACCAGGAATTCGATCTCGCGGATGCCGCCGGGACCACGCTTGATGTCGTCGGCGAGCTCCTTGCGCGCGACCTCGGCGCTGATCGCCGCCTTCATCGCGCGCAAACCGTCGAGCGCGCCGAAGTCGAGATAACGCCGATACACGAACGGCCGCAGCGCATCCAGGAAGCGCTCGCCGGCCTCGATGTCGCCGGCCACCGGGCGCGCCTTCTGCCAGGCGTAACGCTCCCAGTCGCGGCCTTCGCGCTGGAAATACTGCTCCATCGCCGCGAACGACCAGGCCACGCGACCGGCGTTGCCGTAAGGGCGCAGACGCAGGTCGACGCGGTGGCAAAAGCCGTCGGCGGTGATCTCGTCGAGCAAGCGCGCCAGTTGCTGGCCGAGCTTGGCGAAATAGGCCTCGGCGTCGAGCGCGCGCGCGGCGTCGCGGCCGTCGAACTCGGTGCTGCCGTCGTGCTCGTAGGCATAGACCAGATCGACGTCGGAACTGAAATTCAGTTCGCCGCCACCGAGTTTGCCCAGGCCGAACACGACCAGGCGCACGCGTTCGCCGTCGCGGGTGCGCACCGCACCGTGGCGGCGTTCGAACTCGTCCTCCAGCGCGCTCAGCGCGATCCGCAGGCAGATCTCGGCCAGGCGGGTGCTGCCCTCCAAGGTGTCCTCGACCCGGTCCAGGCCGAGCGTGTCGCGCCAGATCAGCCGCGTCGAACCGGCCGCGCGGTAGCGGCGCAGGCGTGCGCCCCAGTCGGCGCGGAACTCGGCGTCGAGCGAGGGCGGCGGCGGTTCGGCGGCGCCGTCGTCGCCACCGAGTGCGAGCAGCAAGGCCGGTTGCCGGACCAAAGTATCGATGGCGAAGTCGCTGACCGCGGCGACGCGCGCCACCCGCGCGGCCAGTCCGGCATCGTCGAGCGCGGCGCGCGCTTGCGGCGAAGCCGCGCGCAAGCGCGTTAGCGCGCGCTCGGCGAGCGCGTGTTCGAGTGCCGGGCCGTCGTGGGGAAGAGTCGAAGAGAAAGACGCAGACATGCGGCGATGATGGCATGCCGTTGCGCGCCATCGGAATCGTGGTGGGTGGGTGAGGAGCTAGGAGCTGGGAGTGAGGAACGAGGAGTGAGGAACGAGATAAACCGCACGCAGCGGCGATGCCCGGTGCCGCGATGCATCGATCGATCGCGAGGCCGATGCCTGCGTTCGGCCGCGTTGTATGCGCCGGCAGTCACCGCGCTCCCGCTTCGCTCTCGTTCGCTGGGTCCGCACGAACTCGATCGGCCGGCGCGGCCGTTCGCCGCAACGCCGAACCCGCCGCAAAACCTTCGGGCATAAAAAAGCCCGCTTCCGGTAGAACCGGTTGCGGGCTTGCTCCCTCCCCCACGTCGGGATGCGGGGCGATCGTGAAGGAAGCGTTATCCCCTTTGCACGCTGCACTGCAAAACAGAACTCGCCAGTTCATTTGAAACACTGAGAACGATTCCCGATACGCATCGGCAAAGCCCGTCGTGGCGCGGATGTTACCGATGACATCGGATTCGTCGCTGTGACCGTAAGCGCGTGGCGTCCTGATTGCCGAAGAAACCTGAATAGGGAAGCCCTGCGCACGCTTGCGCCAAAGGAAGGCCGGCCGCCGGCATGAACAGCGTGGCGCCGCGCTCGCTCGTGAACCGCTTTGTCCTGTCGGCCACGGTCCTGCCGTTGATTTGGCGTGCTCCCCGTATCTATATGGAAGCCACCCGCGTCCACGGAGGAGGCGCTATGCCCCGCAATCAAGCATCCCCCCGCAGCTTGCTGACCACCTGGGCCGCGTGCCTAGTCCTGTCGGCCTGTAGCCATGCCTCATCGCCCCGTTCAAGTACCAACGCACCCCAGGAGGACCCCATGACCGCCGCCACCGGCACTACCCCACTCAGCGGCGACGAGGTCAGCCGCCGCATGCTCAAGCTGATCGGCAGCCTGGCGTCCAATGCCGACCTGACCGCCGAGCACCTGGAGAAGCACACAGGACTGGCCATGCGGCAGGCCGACAGCGGCGACGGCTCGTTCGGCGCCGGCGCCCAGATTCATCCGGACTGGTCGTACAACCTCTACGTCACCCGCCCGGCCGGTTCGCAGAAGAACAAGTTGATCTTCGACTTCGCCCGCACCGGCAACGAGCGCGCGCCGATGACCCCGATCTGCGGCCTCGACTTCGACGCCTATGCCAAGGAACTCAAGGGCATGGGCTTCAGCGACAGCGCTTCGTACGGCGAACACGGCCGCGTCGACCACTGGAATTTCCAGCGCCCGACGCTGTCGCTGCAGGTCTTCATCGAGGGCGAGTCCAACGATTCGCCGGAGAAGATCGGCCATCGCTGCGTCAAGACCATCACCATCGAATAAGGCAGGGAAGCCGTCATGCCGACTCCGACCAGTACCGAGCTGCAAAAGCTGCTCGACGAATTCGCCAAGCAACCCGGCGTCACCGCCGAGGTCACCGCGAACCTCAAGACCACCATCGCCAACTCGCCCACCCTGGCGGCGCAGATCGACGACGCCATCGCCAAGGGCCACTTGAAATCGTTCAAACCGCTGACCGATGCGCATGCCGGCGGCGCCTACAACGGCAAAGAGCAGGCCATGCTGTTGCCGATCAACGGCCTGACCAAGCCGCCGGCGGGCAGTTACAACGCCGGCAACATGACCTTCGTGCTCGGCCATGAAGTGCAGCACGGCTTCTACCGCACCGACCGCGACACCGCGCTCAAGACCTTCGCCACCGAAGCCACCGCACTGGCCAAGACCGTCGCCGACAAGCACGACTACACCGCGACCATCGGCAAGGTCATCCAGGCCGATCGCGACAACGAAGCCAAGGCGCACATCGCCGGCTGGAACGCCCTGGTCGGCAGCGTGCGCGAAGCCAAGCCGACCGCGACCCTGGCCGACGTCTACAACGCCTCGCCCGGCCGCGCCGGCGATTTCATGACCCGCGGCGGCACCGCGCCCAACTTCACCTATGCGCTCAAGGCCGACCTGACCGTCGATGCGAACCTGTCGATGGCGATGAGCGCCGACAACGTCAAGGCGATGGGCAAGTACTACTTCGACATGCCGCCGGCGCAGGCGCGCCTGGGCCACAACGGCAATTCGGATTACGCCAACTACTACGGCGCCGGCTATATCAGTTATGTCAGCCAACTCGAACACGCCCACGGCAAGACCGCGGCCGGCGGCAAGCCCGAGCTGCACGTCAACCTGACCCAGCTCAAGCTCAACGAAAACATCATGGAGCAGAACGGCATCGACCTCGGCGCCAATTCCGCCAATCGTCAGCCCTACTTCGACACCAGCAGTACGCCGCCCAGGGCCGGGCACTTCGACCACACCAAGTCGACCCACACCCACGTCAACATCAACGCCTCGCCGCTGGACCTGCTCAACGAACTGCGCGGCGACCCGCACGCGCACGGCAAAGGCGATCCGCGCCATGCCGAGCATCCCGACCACGCCTTGTTCCGCGGCATCCTCGACAAGGTCAACGGCGAGTTCAACAAGCACGGCGGCAGCGTGTCCGAACGCGACGCCGACCGCATCGCCGCCGGCCTGACCCTGGAGAGCAAGCGCAACCAGCTCACTCCGGATCACGTCGTGCTGAGCGTCGATCCGGCCACCAAGGAAGTCGGCAAGACCGCATTCCTGGTGCAGGGCGACCTCGCCAGCCCCACCCATACCCGCGTCAGCGTGGCGACCGATCGCACCGCGCCGGCGGAAGAATCCTTCCGCCAGCTCGAAGCCTTGAACCAGGCCCAGGCGCCGGCCCAGCAGGCCGCGCAAGCGCAGCAACCAACCGCATCGCGAGCGACCCCCGCACTGTAAACAACAGCACCAGCACCGCGGCGATTCAGACCGCCGGCGCGCAAGGCGCCGGCGGTCCACCGAGACACCTTCCAGTGCCGACCCGGCACTTCACCGTAGTGCCACCAGGAACCCAAGCATGGACCGCAATTCCCAGACCTCGGCTGTGAATGCGCAACGCTGGCCGACACCGCGAGCGCGACCTCTCGCTCTCGCCTGCCTGCTCGCTGCTGCCCCCCTGACCCTCTGCGCGCAGGACGACGCACCGCGCGAGCTCGACCAACCGGTGATGGCGCGCATGCTGCGCTCGGGCGACGCTAAAACGCCTTCGATGCTGTTGACCCAAAGCGGCCCGCAACCGCTGGACACCCACGAAGCGATCCTCGACCTGCGCATTACCTACACCATGTCGAATATCTGGAACCCGCAGCACAACCGCTTCGACAAGGTCAAACTGCGTTCGTACCAGAGCCCCGGCACCGACCCCTCGGTGCCGTTCGTAGCGCCGACCATCGTCACTTCGCCCGGCGAAACCGTGCGCGTGCGTCTCGACAACGCCCTGCCGCCGGAACAATGCGGCTCCTCGGGCATCAACGTGCCGCACTGCTTCAACTCGACCAACCTGCACTCGCACGGCCTGTGGGTCAGCCCCACCGGCAACAGCGACAACGTGCTGCTGACCCTGCGTCCCGGGGTGAAGTTCGAGTACGAATACAACCTGCCCGCCGATCATCCGGCCGGCACCTTCTGGTACCACCCGCACCTGCACGGCTCTACCGCGCTGCAAGTCTCCAGCGGCATGGCCGGCGCCCTGCTGGTGCGCGGCAATCGCCTGCCTTCGGCCAACCGCAACGGCGACCTGGACACCTTGCTGCGCGACCCGGGCGGCACGCCCTACCCCGAGCGCGTGCTGCTGTTCCAGCAGGTCGCCTATGCCTGCCGCGGCGCACCGACGCCCACCGATCCGCTCGGCAAGATCAAGACCGACCCTGCCACCGGCGCCTGGGTCTGCAATCCCGACGACGTCGGCGGCCTCGAGGCCTACGATCAGTTCGGCTTCACCGCCGACGGCAAGAACCTGTGGAACGTCTCCGGCCGCTACACCAGCATCAACGGCGAAGTGCTGCCGACCTTCTTCGGCCTGGTCGCCGGCCGCGCCGAACGCTGGCGCCTGCTGCACGCCGGCGTGCGCAACACCATCAACCTGCAACTGCGCGCGGTACGCGCGGGCGCCGCCAGCATCGAGGGCCTGTCCGGAACGGCGCTCGACGGCTGGGTGACCCAGAACTGCACCGGCCCGTTGCTGCCGCAGTTCGAGGTCGCCGCCGACGGCCTGAGCCATGCCCAGGCGATCGAGAAAGGCGAAAACATCCTGCAGCCCGGCTACCGCAGCGATGCCCTGGTGGTGTTCCCGCAGGGCGGCCGGTACTGCGTGATCGACGGTGCCGCACCGCCCGGCGGCAGCATCACCAACGCCGCCGAGGACCGGCAATTGCTCGGCCTGGCCAATGTGGCCGCCGGCAGTGCCCCTCCGGTCAACGACATCCGCGCCTATTTGACCCAGAACCTGATCACCTCGGCGAAGTACCTGATGCCGGAGGATATCCGCGCCAAGGTCGTCGCCGACCTCAGCGACCGCCTGCGCTTGAATGCGTTCGTGCCGCACAAGGACATCGCGGCCGGCGAGGTCACCGGCAAGCAGGAACTGGTGTTCGACATCGACACCAAGGCGGTGCCGCTGGAGTACAAGGTCAACGGCAAGTCCTACGACCCGAACAGCGCACGCGATCTGGTGCTGGGTAACATCGAGGAATGGACGCTCACCTCGAAGGTCGGCGCCCATCCCTTCCATATCCACGTCAATCCGTTCCAGGTCGTCAGCATCCTCAATCCGCAAGGCGTCGAGGTCAGCGTCACCGGCGAACCCGGCGACTCGCAATACGCCAACACGCAGGGCACCTGGAAGGACACTTTGTTCGTCAAGCCGAACTACAAGTTGTTCGTGCGCACCCGCTACGAACGCTACATCGGCGAGTACGTCCTGCATTGCCACATCCTCGACCACGAGGACCAGGGCATGATGCAGAACGTGCGCATGCTGGTGCCCGACGGCAAGGGTGGCGGCATCGGCAACGCCCACCATTGAGGCAGTGACGACCTCGCGGCGCGAGGCGGATCGCTTCGTGCCGCGATGTCGCGTTTCTTTGTAGGAGCGACGCAAGCCGCGACTGCGCAGTTGCGGCAACCGCGCAGGCGTGGTTTCGCCTGGGGGTTCCGGGCTTCGGGTTGCCGGATGGTATCAATCGCTTCGGTGGGTCGCGGCTTGCGCCGCTCCTACCTCAGGAACATCACCGGCTGCCGCGGGCGGCGAACCGCTTTGGGTAGGAGCGGCGCCAGCTGCGACCGCGCCGCTTCGGCCATGACGCATGTCGCGGCTGGCGCCGCTCCTCCCCAGGAGCGCCATGCGTCATACGCGCCGCACGCGCCGCACGCGCCGCGGCGACGGCCGCTCAAGGCTTCGCGCGCTTCGCATACTCGGCCATGTCGATGCGCAGGATGCGGCGCAGTTCCAGGATCGCCTGCGGGGTCTCCTGCACGCTGTGACCGGAGGGGATCACCTTCTCCGACAAGGCGCCGTCGAGATGCGCGCTGCGGTACGGCACCGCGCCGTCGCTGGACTGCAGCAGCGGCAACTTGAGATCGCGTTGGCCGACGATGGTGTGGTACGGCAGGCCCGATTCGATCGGCAGGTTTTCGGTGCTGCGCATGAACAACGAATTCGGGCTGAGGTCGTCCGGGCCGGTCGGCGGACGGCCCTTGCGGAAACCGATCTTCTGCAACTCGTCCTGGTCCACTTCGTTGCGCTGGGCGAGTTCGGCGGTTTCGCGCAGCACGTCGAACGGCAGCCGGATCAGCTTGCGCACCATCCGCAAGGGCCAACCGTCGGTGACCACAGCGCCGCGATGCGGCGAGGCCAGGAACACCGCGCGCTCGAACTGCGGCATCGCCTTGAACACCGTCAGTTCGCGCACCACCGGCTCGTTGCGCAGGCGCTGCGCGGCGGCCGGGTCGAAGGCCTGCAGGGTCGCATCGAGAACGCGGTCGCCGCTGTCGCTGACCAACAGGCGCGAGATCACCCCCCCCATGCTGTGCCCCACCAGCACCGCATCGCGGCCGGCGACGTCGTCGCCTTCGGGATCGTAGTGGGCGAAAGTCTGGGTCAGGGCCGAGTCGATCGCGGCGCGATTGGACAGGATGCTGAGGTTGGTCGGATAGAACACCTGCCACAGCTGGTAATGCTTGCGCAGGGTTTCGTCGCCGAGCAGTTCGTTGGCGAGGTTGACCCAGGCCTCCGGGCTGCTGGCCAGGCCGTGCACCAATACGATCACGCGCTTGTCGGGGTCGTAGGGCTGGTTGAGATAGATGCGCGGCTTGAACGCGCGCGCCTGCTTCGGCCGCAACAGGCTCGACAGGCTCAACCGCGCCAGCTCCGAACGCGCCAGCCAGATGCCGTAGGCAGCCGAGTAATTCGCCGCCAGCGGCACCTTGCGCCCGGCGATGGTTTCGCTGTCGATGCGGTAAGGGTTATAGACGTCCATGCGCGCGGTGCGGCTGGCCAGCACGGCGTCGAGCCCGCCGTCGCCGTCGAAACGCAGGGTCGCGGTGACCGGCAGGTAGCGGGTGTCGCGGTACGGCGTGTCGGCGGCCTCCGGGTTGCTGCGCGAACGGCGCGGGAACACCGCCACCAGCGCGGTGCCGAAACCGTCGCGGCGATACACCGCGCGCAGGTTGTCGAAACCCAGGGTGTCCGATGCGAGCAGGGCTTCCGGTTGCTGGGTCAGCTCGGTGGCTTCGTAACCGTGCAGGGCGATGCTCAGTTCGAGCCCGCCGACTTGCAGCGGCGTCGCCCCGATCTGGCCGCGGCTGGCCTCGAATGCGGCTTGCGCGACGACGTCGATGGCGCGGTTGTAGAAACGCAGCACGCGCTCCTGGCGCGCCTCGAACACGCGTTGCTCGGGCGTGCGGGGGCTCAGGAACAGATAGGCGTAGGCATAACGCGCGGTCTCGATCGCCGCGCGCGTGCGCAGGTCGCTGTCGACGTCGGGCGCGGCGACGGCGCTCAGCTCGCTCTTGGGCGGCTCGGCGCGCTTCGCCATCCCGGCGCTCTCGGCGGCCTTGGTCACCGTCGCGGGCGCGGCGTTCATGCGCAGCAATTGCAGCTCCGCCGCGGTCGCCAGCCAGTCTTCGACCGGCGCCAGCGGCCGCAGTTGCGCAATGCAGGGGTCGGGCTCGCGCGCGCACTGCTCCGAGTCGAGGCCGGCCGAGCCCAGCGCGGTTGCCGCCGAGGTGCTCAGGCGCCCGCCGCTGAGCGCGTCGACGTTGCGTTCGACCGCGACATCGCCGAAGGCGCGTTCCTTGACCTTGACCACGGCGCAGCCGCTGCCGCCGAGTAGCACCAGTCCCGCCAACAAGCCGACCAAACCACGCATGTCCTATCCACCGGGCGAAAACCGTTGGCATTGTCGAGCGCGCCCGCTCCGGCGTAAATACCGGCGCGCCTTCACGCCCAGCCCGCCAGGGCGTTTCCCGTATCGACTCCTCCGCTTTCTGTCTTGCGCGCACGAGGCGCCCCGCCATGCATCCGCTCGGAAATCCCGCAGAGTCAGGCCAGCCCGAACTGCACGTCCAGCACATCGCCTGCGCCAACAACGCCGCGTTCGTGCTGCGTTTCATCATCCAGCGCCTGGACGGCGACCGGGTGATCAGCCAGGCCCCGACCGGCCGCGGATTCGCGGCCGGGCAGACCCGCAGCGTCGACTTGTCCGCGCTGCGCTTTCACGGTCAGACGCTGGACGTGGGCGACCGCGTGCGCATCCGCGCGCGCGCGATGGGCGGAACGCGCCGCGACGGTCCGTCGGTGGCCTATGCGCCCAACGGCCATACCGCGACCTTCAGCGTGCGCGGCACCACCTTGAGTTTCACGATCAACCGCATCTGAGGCATCCGCCCATGACCGCGTCGCACGCGCTGGAAGGTCAAGCCACCGATTGGCTGCGCGACAGCGAGAATCTGCTGGTTCGCTTCGGTCTCAACGACGCCGACGCCGACGCCCGCCATCGCAATCGCGGCGCGCAGGCGCATATGTTCACCGACGCGCGCTTGCCGCATCTCGCGCCCGATCGCGTATTTCCGAATTTGGTCGCGGTAAGCCGCGGCGCGGCGCTGTCGATCCAGATCCGCGCGCGCTCGCGCGGGCCGTTGGGCTTCGGTTTCCGCATCGCCACCGGCGCCGATCCGGTGGTGGATCGTCTCTACGCGGTCCACCGCGCCGACGCCTTGGGCTATCGCAGCGTCACCGTGCGCCGGTTCCAGCACGAAGCGAGCCTGATCACCGTCGACCTGATGCGCGCGCGGCTCGGCCATTCGCACCGCCTGGACGCGCTGCAACAGCTGTGGACCTGCGACATCACCACCTGGGACGTGCATCAGTTTCTCGATCCGATCAGCGCGCGCGTCTATACCCGCAACAACCCGCGCTTCCCGCCGACCCCGCCGGCCGGGCCGGTGGACACCCGGCGCGGCAGCGCGCGGGACGCTGCCGGAGGCCCCGCGCTGCAGGTCAACGCCGGGGTTATCTGGGCCGACGGCAGCGCCGAGCAGACCTTCGAACGCATCCAGGTGCAGGCCGAGGCCGATCCGGATCGGGAGTTCTCCGGCCGGCTGCGCGTGCATTTTTTCGTCGTCGATCCGGATTGAACGGCCGCGCGTCGCGCCTGCCGTATCGCACAACCGAGGGCTGAGCATGCTCGTCACCATCGCATTCGCCGGCGACTCCGACCGCAACCTGGTCCTGCGCTTGGAGCCGGACACGTCCTTGCGCCAGATTCGCGAACAACTCGCGGCGCTGGACGCGATGGCGCCGGGGGATCGCTTCCAGTTCGGCAATGCGCGCCTGGACCCGTCGATCGAGGCCGACACCAAACTCAAGGAATTGATCAGCGAGGACGGCGTGCTGACCGTGCGTCCCGCGCCGCGCGCGCCGGAACCCGAGCCGGAGCCGGAGCCGGAGCCGGAACCAGAACCGGAACCCGAACCCGAGCCGCCGCCCGCGCGCCCGGCGCTGCGCCCGACCGCGCCCACCGCGCGGCCTACCGAAGCGAGTTGGGGATTGCGCGGCGAAGACGAAACGCCGGACCTGCTGGCGCATCTGCAAGCCCAGATGGCCGGATTCAACGTACGCACGCCGGACGATTTCACCGCGCTGCCGCTGGCGACGGTGCAGGCGCTGTTCGCCGCGCACAGGCTCGACCGCGGCCTGCGTTTCGGCCCCGATCCGAACGACGTCTTGTTCGGCGCGCGCGCGCCGCGTTCGCCGGTGGTGTACCGGCATCCTCAGCGGCCGCCGCATTCGGGCGGGGTCTCGTTCACCTCCAGTTGGACCATCAGCGCCACCGCCAGCCGGGTGCTGCACGCGTTGCACACGCGCAGCATCCACAACGCCAACGCCGGCGGCGGCGTCAACGGCTTCGGTCTGGCCGCGGATTTCCGTCGCGATCTCGAACGCCTGCAGCGCAACGAAGTCACCGCGATCCATCTGGTCGACGAGATGATCGTGCCCAAGGTCGTGCTGATGCTGGATCCCGACACCGACCTGGAGGTCGCGCCCGAACTGGTCGAAGCGGTCGACCGCGCGCTGGCGACACCCGGCCGGGCCGGGCAATACGAAGCGCTGCACGAACGCGTGTTCGCCAACTTCGGCTATTTCTTCCCGTGCGAGGCGCTGCTCGGCGGCACCCGCATGCGCTCGCTCAGTACGATCAGCGAAGACCTGCAAGAGCAGGAGCAACTGCTGTCGGGCTTCGGTTTCGGCGCCGCCGCGAAGGACGCGCCCACCCGTTTCGGTCCGGCCAGCGGCGACATCGGTTACGCGCGCGGCGACAGCCGGCTGTCCGAGCATCGCCACATCCGCCAGTTGCGCCAGCAGAGCATCCGCACCGTCGGCGGGCATCCGGCGCAGGGCCTGTCGGACGAAATGGCGCTGAAATGGACGGCCGGACTGGATGCGGTGGAGCTGTGGGCCACCATCGGCCATCGCCGGCTGGTGCCGATCCTGCGCTTCCTGCCGCCCCGGCAACGCGACCGCTGCGTCAGCGTGATCGATCAGTTCGCCCGCTCCGGCGCCGGCGCGCGCTACACCGTGCTGGACATGGCCGCTTACGTGATGCCGTTCAATCGCGATTTTCTCGGCGCGATCCTGTAGCTCGCATCGACATAAAAAAACCCCGCCTTTCGGCGGGGTTTTCGCGGTGCTTACGGCGATCGGGGGATCAGAAATCCATGCCGCCCATGCCGCCCATACCACCGCCGCCCGGCATCGCCGGCTCGTCCTTCTTCGGCAGCTCGGCGACCATCGCTTCGGTCGTGATCATCAGACCGGCGATCGACGCGGCGTTCTGCAGCGCGGTGCGGGTGACCTTGGTCGGGTCCAGGATGCCGAACTCGAGCATGTCGCCGTATTCGCCGTTGGCGGCGTTGTAACCGAACGCGCCCTTGCCTTCCTGGACCTTGTTCAGGATGACCGACGGCTCTTCGCCGGCGTTGGTGACGATTTCGCGCAGCGGGGCTTCCATCGCGCGCAGGGCGATCTGGATGCCGTGGTTCTGGTCTTCGTTGGCGCCCTTCAGGCCCGAGATCGCAGCCTTGGCGCGCAGCAGCGCGACGCCGCCGCCCGGGACGATGCCTTCTTCCACGGCAGCGCGGGTAGCGTGCAGCGCGTCTTCGACGCGAGCCTTCTTTTCCTTCATCTCGATCTCGGTCGATGCGCCGACCTTGATCACCGCCACGCCGCCGGCCAGCTTGGCCACGCGCTCCTGCAGCTTCTCGCGGTCGTAGTCCGAAGAGGTCTCTTCGATCTGCGCCTTGATCTGCTTGATGCGGGCCTGGATCGAATCGCCGTCGCCGGCGCCGTCGATGATGGTGGTGTTCTCCTTGGAGACCTGCACCTTCTTCGCGCGGCCGAGATCCTTGATCGTGGCCTTTTCGAGCTGCAGGCCGACTTCCTCGGAGATCACGGTGCCGCCGGTCAGCACGGCCATGTCTTCCAGCATCGCCTTGCGACGGTCGCCGAAGCCCGGCGCCTTGACGGCGCAGACCTTGACGATGCCGCGGATGGTGTTGACCACCAGGGTCGCCAGCGCTTCGCCTTCGACTTCCTCGGCGACGATCAGCAGCGGCTTACCGGCCTTGGCGACGCCTTCCAGCACCGGCAGCAGGTCGCGGACGTTGGAGATCTTCTTGTCGTACAGCAGCACGAACGGGTCGTCGAGCTCGGCCGACATCGACTGCTGGTTGTTGATGAAGTACGGCGACAGGTAGCCGCGGTCGAACTGCATGCCCTCGACGACGTCGAGTTCGTTCTCAAGGCCCGAACCGTCTTCGACGGTGATCACGCCTTCCTTGCCGACCTTGTCCATCGCCTGGGCGATGAGGTCGCCGATGTCGGCGTCGGAGTTGGCGGAGATCGCGCCGACCTGGGCGATTTCCTTGCTGGTCGAGGACGGCTTGGAGAGCTTCTTCAGCTCGGCCACGGCCTCGATCACGGCCTTGTCGATGCCGCGCTTGAGGTCCATCGGGTTCATGCCGGCGGCAACGGCCTTCATGCCTTCGCGGATCAGCGCCTGGGCCAGCACGGTCGCGGTGGTGGTGCCGTCGCCGGCGTTGTCGGAGGTCTTGGAAGCGACTTCCTTGACCATCTGCGCGCCCATGTTCTCGAACTTGTCGGACAGCTCGATTTCCTTGGCGACGGACACGCCGTCCTTGGTGATCGTCGGCGCGCCGAAGCTCTTCTCGAGCACGACGTTACGGCCCTTCGGGCCGAGGGTGGCCTTCACGGCATTGGCGAGAATGTTGACGCCGCGCACCATCTTGGCGCGCGCGTCCTCACCGAAACGAATTTCTTTAGCGGACATGGTTGGAACTCCGGGAATAGGGAATGGGGAATAGGGAATCGAGAGAGCGCATTACGGAGTCGGGACGGAAACCCGGGAGGCAGCGCAAGCGCTTGCCGATTCCCGATCCCCTGTTCCCGACTCCCGCCCGATCAGCCGACGATCGCGAGGACGTCGTCTTCCTTGAGGATTTTGTATTCGACGCCGTCCTGCTTGTAGGAGCTGCCCGAGTACTGGCCGTAGATGACCTTGTCGCCGACCTTGAGCTTCGGCGCGCGCACGCTGCCGTTGTCCAGGGCCTTGCCTTCGCCGATGGCGACGACTTCACCCTTGGTCGACTTTTCCTTGGCGGCGTCGGGGATGATGATTCCGCCGGCCGAGATTTCGTCGGCTTCGATCGGCTTGACCACAACGCGGTCGTAAAGCGGCTTGAGATTCATGGCAACCCTCTGTAAGTGCTTGAATGGGTGGAGAAAGGACGGGAATTTTAGCAGTCGCCCCCGGAGAGTGCCAACGCCGGGGACAAAAGCGCCCGGACGAACCGGGACTGCACGCTAAATGAGGCGGTCCCGGGAGCCTTTCAAGGGGTGGGCGACGAAATCCTGGCACCGGTCGATGACAGGCCGGGGGGCGGGCCCGCTCGGGCAGCCGTCCTCGGCCCGAGCGCTCAGGTCCCCAGTCGCTTCTGATAGGCGGCCGGGGTGGCGCCGAGGCTGCGCCGGAACATGGCGATGAAGGCGCTGACGCTGTCGTAGCCCAGGTCCAGGGCGATCGCGGTGACCGCATCGCCGGCGGCGAGGCGCTCCAGCGCCCGCATCAAGCGCGCGCGCTGCCGCCATTGCAGCAGGCTTTGGCCGGTCTGCGCGGCGAAGCGCCGGCTCAGGCTGCGCTCGGACAGGTGCGCGAACTCGGCCCAGTCGGCCAGGCTGCGCGGGTCGGCCGGATCGTCGGCCAGGGCCTGGGCGACGCGCAGCAGGCGCGGATCGGACGGCATCGGCAAGCCGATCGGCCGCTGCGCCGGGTCCGCGAGCCCGCTCAGTGCGAACCCGCCCAGAGCGGGCCCGGCCGGAGCGATCTCGTCGAGCAGCACCTGGGCGAGCCGGGTCTGGGCCGGATCCAGGGGCGCCGCGTCCGGCCATTGCGCGGCGCGCGCGACCGCCTCGCGCAACAGGCCGGACACGCGCAGGGCGCAGGCCCGGGCCGGCAGCGCTGCGCAGGCGGACCCGGCGACGTAGACGCTCCAGCCGGAGAAAGCGGCGCCGTGCGAGCGCAGCGAATGCTCGGCCTGCGGCGGCACCCACACCGCGTCGGTGGCCGGCACGACCCAGCGCCCCTGCGCGGTGCCGACCGTCAGCAGGCCGCGGTGCGCACCGAACAATTGCCCGCGCGCATGCCGATGCGCCGCGGTGTCGCGCACGCCGGCGCTGGTCATCGTCACCGCGATCACCACCGGTCCGTCGGCGGAATCGGCGCGGAGCGCGGCGAGCAGAGGGTCGGACATTGGCTGGAACGCGCTATCGAATGGCCGGGGCAACGTAGCAGAGCGCCGGCGCCGAACCCAGCATGGTCGCCTCATCCCGAACGGAGCCGCGCCATGCGAGCCGAAGACTTGTTGCCCGACCATCTCGACCACACCCGCATCGACGGCGTCCTCGTCCGCAAAGGATCGGTCGGTGCGTTTCTCGCCAATGCGCGGGTATGGTCGGATGGCGATGCCGATGCGCGTGCGCAGGCCGAACGGCATATCGTCGAGGCGCTGCCGGCCTTGCGCGCGTTGGGTCTGTTCGAGGTGTTGGAGATTCGCGACCCACGGTTGCGCGTGTTGGTTGCGAGGCTTGGGTGAGGATGGCGGTAACGCAGGCCGACCGAGGTTTCGTCGCACCTGAGGATTCGCGGTCGCGGCTTGCGCCGCTCCTACCCAAGAGCAGCGACGTTGCTTTAAGGGTAGGAGCGGCGCGAGCCGCGACCGTGATCGCTCCGCCTGCCGCGTCACTGCGGTGCCCGACATTCCACGCCGACCATGACTTCCCTGCCGCGCGCCGCACCGCGCCGCGTCCTAGACTGCAGCCATCCCCGCCATAGCCAGGACCGCCGCATGTCATCCGTGACCTCACCGAAACAGATCGCCGCTTCGCTGACCGAGTTCTGGTCGCCGCGCGTGGTCGCCGAAGTCGACGACGCCTACATCAAGGTCGCCCGTGTGCAGGGGCAGTTGGCCTGGCACAGCCATGCCGACGAGGACGAGTTGTTCCTCGTACTCAAGGGCCGGCTGGTGATCGAGATGGAAGACCGCAAGGTCGAACTCGGCGAGGGCGAGATGTTCGTCGTGCCCAAGGGCGTGCGCCACAACCCCATCGCCGACGAGGAATGCCATCTGATGCTGATCGAGCGCAAGACCACCCTGCACACCGGCGACGTGGTCACCGACAAGACCCGTTCGCTCGACGAGCAACTGCGCCCCTTGGGCTGAGCCGGCGCAACCAGGGCTATCGACGAGATGACCCGCGAGCGCGATGACCTGGCAACCGAGGCGTCATCGATGGACGCATCACCGCTCGATCGCGGTTGCCGCTACCGATGCTCACGGCCGCTCCGGCCGGACGATTCGGTGTCGACGCCGAAGACCCGACGCCATAAAAGAAAAGAGCGCGTCCCGTGGAACGCGCTCTTTGGTGCGGAGATGGCCTGTCCTCTGCATGGCGCTATCCGGCGCCCTCCCCCCGAACCGACCTCTTGTCTTTCCGAAGTCCTTATCGGCGTGCGGCCATATTCCAAAGTCCACGCTACGGTTGCTAGGGAGCGCGACCGGAAATTACGCTACTTTCGGTAGCGCTCATGATTGCTTATCGGCCTAAGTCATTGTAATAAATAGACCTACTGATACGACACGACAGCGTAAACGCACTGGCTGATGCGACTATCGATCACCTGGTGACTATCAGTAGCTGAACGTGTGATATCGGCCTCAAACCTGTCAGGAACTGTCATATGACGCCGCAACAGCGCATCCGCCTCGCCCGCCGTCACGCCGGACTATCACAAGCCGCGCTCGGGGCCGCGGTCGGGGTGCAACGCAGCGCGGTCGGTCATTGGGAGTCGGCGCAAAGCAAATTCCCGAGCGTCGCCCACCTGCGCGAACTGGCCCTGGTGACCGGGGTGCAGTTCGAGTGGCTGGCGACCGGGCGCGGCAAGATGAGCCTGTCGCTGGACACGGCGATGGACTCGGTCGCCGCGGCGGAGGCCTTGCTGATCGACGACCCGCTGGAATTGCGCCTGATCCTGGCCTTCCGCGAGGCGCCCACACGCGCCAAGGCACCGCTGGTCGAAGTCGTCGAACAGATGGCCGAACTGCGCACCGGCCGGCCGGCGCGCTCGGTCGCCGGCGGCGGCAAGCGCACAACGACCTGAGAAGCCCGTCGCAAGTCCGGGCGCGAACCGTGACGCAGGGCAGCGGGCGATGTCATAAACCCCGACTAGACTCGACCGGATGCGCCCGGGGAGGGTGCATCGACCGCGTCGTTCCGCACGCACGCGTCGTCAATACATAAGGAGCCGTTCGATGCCGATGTCCGTTCGTGGCCGATCCACCGCCCTGCACTGTTCACACCCCGCACGCCCTCACCCCGCAAGTCCGCGCCCCGCCCTGCCGCGCCAAGCCGCGCGCCTGGCCCTGGCGGTCTGCGCCCTGTTGCCGTCGCTGGCCTCGGCCGCCGTCTTCATCAACGAATTCCATTACGACGATGCGACCTCCGCCGGCGATGTCGGCGAGCGCATCGAGATCGTCGCGACCGCCGGCGAAACGCTGAGCAACTACCGCGTCTATCTGTACAACGGCAGCTCGCCCTCGTCGGCGGTGACCTACGACAACGACCTCGTGCCGGCCGGCAGCGTCGTCACCTGCGGCGGCAGCGTGCGCATCGCGACGCTGAGCTATCCCACCAACGGCATCCAGAACGGTTCCAACGACGGCTTCGCGCTGGTCGACGGCAGCGGCAACGTGGTCCAGTTCCTGAGCTACGAAGGCCAGATCACCGCCAGCGGCGGCCCCGCCTCGGGCCGCACCAGCACCAACCTGCCGGTGTCGGAGTCCGGTTCGACAGCGGCCGGCACCTCGCTGCAGCTGTCGGGCAGCGGCAGCGCCTACTCGCAGTTCGCCTGGCAGAACTCGGCGACCCAGACCTTCGGCGCCTGCAACAACGGCCAGAGCTTCACCACCTCGACGCCGAACACGCCGCCGAGCGTGACCTCGACCACGCCGAGCAACGGCGCGAGCAATTTCCCGGCCGCCGGCGACCTGATCGCGAACTTCAGCGAAGCGGTGACCCTGGCCAGCGGCGCGCTGACCCTGCAGTGCGCGACCTCCGGCACGGTCGCCCTGACCTATCCGTCCAGCGGCACCGCCATCACCGCCTCCACCGGCACCGCCCTGCACGCCGGCGAAAGCTGCACCTTCACGGTCGTGGCCAGCCAGGTCAGCGACGCCGGCGGCGCGCATCCGGCGGCCAACACCGTCGCCAACTTCACCGTCCTCAGCGGCGGCGGTGGCGGCACCGGCTATTACTCGCACGTCAACACCAGCAGCGCCAGCCAGCTGCGTTGCTCGCTGCACGCGACGATCAAGGGCCACACCGTCTATCCGTACAGCGGCGGCACCACCAACGCCTGGACGATCCTGGAAATCGCCGACGAAGATCCCAACAACGCCGGCCGCATCCTCGACGCTTACAAGAACCGCAGCTTCGTCAAGGTCACCGACCGCGCCGGCAGCGGCAGCGGCGTGAAGTACAACCGCGAACACACCTGGCCGAACTCGCTCGGCTTCGGTTCGGCCACCGGTAATCTCGGCCTGCCGTACGCGCCCTACACCGACACCCACATGCTGTACCTCACCGATGCCGGCTATAACGCCGACCGCGGCAACAAGCCCTTCGCCGACTGCTCGCTGTCGAGCGGTTGCGGCGAGCGCGTCACCGAGGTCAACAACGGCAGCGGCGGCGGCAGCGGCGTGTATCCGGGCAACTCGAACTGGTTCAAGACGCCCGACGGCAACGCCGGTTCGTTCCAGGTCTGGGGCAAGCGCAAGGGCGACATGGCGCGCGCGGTGCTGTACATGGCCATCCGCTACGAAGGCGGCACCGATCCGAACAACGGCCAGAGCGAACCGGACCTGGAGCTGACCGACGACCGCAGCAAGATCGTCATCACCTCCTCCTCGCCGGCCTACATGGGTCTGTTGACCACGCTGCTGTCGTGGCACCAGGCCGACCCGCCGGATGCCGCCGAACTGGCGCGCAACGAAGTGATCTTCAGCTTCCAGGGCAACCGCAACCCCTTCATCGATCACCCGGAGTGGGCCACCGCCTCGCTGTTCAACTCGGCCAAGCCGGCGAGCTGCCAGCTGATTCCCTGATCGCGACCTAACAGGCAACGACGAACGCCCGCTTCTGCGGGCGTTCGTTTTTCTGGGGAACAGAAATCGCAGTGCCTGGCAGAACGCTTGCTTGCACTACCCGGTATTGACCGTGTGGCCGTATGGGTCGCAACCCGCCTACCGTCATCCCCGCGCAGGCGGGGGTGAATGGATGCGCTTGCGAGCCACCGGCTCGCGCATCCATGAACGCCAGGGCGCGGTGCGCCCTGGCCGGGCCGTCGAGACCTCAAGTGTCCTCGCACGAAAGTCCGGTGGATTTCCGCGCGGAGCTTACGAAGCTCAATCGAACACCACCACCGGCTTGCCGATCTCGCGCGCGCCGGCCATCGAAGCGATCGCCGCGGCGCCGTCGTCGAAACCGTAGCGCGCGCCGACCACCGGCTCGATGCGATGCCGTTCGACATCGGCCAGAAAGCCCTCGAAATCGCGCAGGCTGCCCACGCTGATGCCATGGATGTTGAGCTGGCGCGCCATGATCGGGCCGATCAGATTGCCCTCGACCTGCATGCCGTGCAGGAAGCCGATCACCGCGATGTGGGCGTTGTCGGCGGCCGCCTGCAACAGTTCGAGGAACTGCGGGCCGCCGACCACGTCGACGATGCCGTCGACGCCGCGGCCGTCGGTGAGTTCGCGCACCGCCGCGACCAGATCGGGACGTTGCCGATAATCGATCACCGCGCGCGCTCCGAGCGCGCGCAGACGCTCGGCCTTGCCGGCATCGCTGGTGGTCGCGATCACCTCGGCGCCGCGCGCGACCGCGAGTTGCAAAGCCATCAGGGACACGCTGCCGGTGCCCTGCACCAGCACGCTGGCGCCGGGGCGCAGTTGCATGCGTTGCAGCGCGCTCCAGGCGGTGAGGCCGGACACCGGCAAGGTCGAAGCCGCTTCGTCGCCAAGGAATTCCGGCGCACGCACGATGGCATCGGCCGACAGCACGACCTGCCGCGCGAGCCAGCCATCCAGCGGGCCGCCGAGTTTGCTGAGGTGGTTCGCCGACTTGAACGGCCCGTCGATCCAGCCGGTGGTGTAGTGGCCGAGCACGCGATCGCCGGGCGCGAAGCCCTCGACGCCGTCGCCGACCGCCTCGATGCGGCCGACCCCGTCGGACAGCGGCACGAACGGCCGCGGCAGTTCCGGCTGATAGCGGCCGGTGGCCAGGGCGTAATCGCGGTAATTGACCGAGGCCGCGGCGACGCGGATCCGGACTTGGCCCGGGCCGGGCTGGGGTTCGGCCAAGTCGACGCGGCGCAGGCTGTCGAGGCTGTGACCCTGGAGTTGGTAGGCATCCATCGTGGTTCTCCGTTGCCGGTCCGCGGACCGGCCGGGGGGGGATGCCCAGACTATTGTTGAGTCACTTGCTGATATAGGATCGCGATGGCAACTCATCATTGAGGATGTCTCAACAATGATCGGCGGGCTCTATTCCGAACTCGAGGCCTTCGAGGCCATCCTCCAGCACGGCAGCTTCACCGCCGCGGCCAGGCAACTGCAGGTCACGCCGGGGGCGATCACCCGCCGGCTCAACACCCTGGAGGCCCGGCTCGGCGCCAAGCTGCTGAACCGTTCGACCCGGCGGCTGAGCCTGACCGAGTCCGGACGCAACTACTACGCCCAAGTCGCACCGGCGTTGGCGCAGATCCTCGCCGCCGGCGAACGCGTGCACGACCTGTCGGCGCAGCCGCGCGGCGAACTGCGGGTATCGCTGCCGATGAATTTCGGCCGTTTGTACGTGATGCCGCACGTCGAGGCCTTCCTGCAGCGCTGGCCCGGCATCGACCTGGACCTGCAGTTCGACGACCGCTTCGTCGACCTGATCGGCGCCGGCTTCGACGCCGCGATCCGCATCGGCGCGCTCAGCGATTCGCGCCTGGTCGCGCGCCGCATCGCGCAGACGCGGCGGATTCTGGTGGCCTCGCCCGATTACCTGGCGCGGCACGGCGCACCGAGCACGCCAGCCGAACTGATCGACCATGACTGCCTGCACTACACCTTGTTCCGCGACACCCCGACCTGGGAATTCCACCGCGAGCGCGAACCGCTGCGCGTACCGGTGCGGGGCCGCTTGAAAGCGAACTACGGCGTGCCGCTGGTCGATGCCGCCGTGCACGGCCGCGGCATCCTGCAGACCGCGACCTTCGCCGTCGCCGATGAGCTCGCCAGCGGACGCCTGGTCGAAGTAATGCCGGACTGGAGCCTGCTGCCGATCGGCATCTATGCCGTGTACCCGAGCCGCGACTACCGGCCGCGCAAGGTCGAGGCCTTCATCGACTTCGTCGAAGCGACGATCGGCGAGCCGGCGGTGTGGGACCGGGTGATTGCCGGGCGCGAATGATGGCTGAGCCCCGCGGGATCGTTTCGGACAGAGCAAATCCCCCGCGCTGAGGTTCTGCATCGGCATCGAATCTACGCCGGGCGCTCGCCCCCTTCGTCGAAGGGGGCGATGGTGGGCCGTGCTTATGTCGGTATCGCGTAGTCGGCCCCAACTCGCCGCCGAACCAAGAGCAGGTGCAGGTGCAGAAAAACGAAACCTCCAGTCCCCGACCACCCACTCGAAGGATT
The DNA here is from genome assembly GCF_001442535.1 of Lysobacter antibioticus. Taxonomy (NCBI): domain Bacteria; kingdom Pseudomonadati; phylum Pseudomonadota; class Gammaproteobacteria; order Lysobacterales; family Lysobacteraceae; genus Lysobacter; species Lysobacter antibioticus. Next base: position 2,434,611 of record NZ_CP013141.1, read on the forward strand.
CCCCCCTTTGAAAAAGGGGGCAGGGGGGATTTGCTCCTGCCTTCGAGTCCGGAACCAACCGCCCCCGCCCCACTCCAAGCCCGGTCCCTCATTCCGCTTTCGCGCCGTTTGCTGAAAGCTGGCTCATCGCTCCCACGGCCCGCCGATGACTCCGCCGACTCCCGTCGCAACGACCTCCAGCTCCTGGCGCCGCGCGCTGTCGATGCTGGCCAGCCTGGCGATCCTCGCCCTGGCCCTGCATGCGCTCGCCGGCGAATTCAGCGAGCAGGGCTATCGTTCGATCCGCCATGCCTTCGCGCAATTGGAAGACCGGCGCATCGTCCTGGCCTTCCTGCTCGGCCTGGCCAGCTATGCCTGCCTGGTCGGTTTCGACGCGATCGGTCTGCGCCGCAATGCGAGCAAGGTCAAACCGCTGCGCCTGGTCGTCACCGCCTTCCTCGCCAATGCGGTCGGCCACACGCTCGGTTTCGCCGCGCTGACCGGCGGCGCGGTGCGTTTGCGCGGCTACGGCGCGGCCGGTCTGTCGCTGGCCGACATCGGCCAAGTGGTGTTGATGAGCACGCTCGGCTTCGTGTTCGGCGCCTGGGTGTTGCTGGCCTGCGCGCTGATGTTCGAGCCGGCGCCGGCGGCGTTGTTGCTGCCGCTCGGCGAGCCGGCGATCCGCGCCATCGGCGCGGCGATCGCGCTCGCCTTCGTCGGTCTGCTGTTCGCGGTCGGGCGCAACGGCCGCACCCTGCGCTTGCGTGGCCATGCCCTGTGGTTGCCCGATCGCCGCACCGTGCTCGAAGTGACCGCCTTGAGCGTGGTCGAACTGGCCCTGGCCGGCAGCGCGCTGTACGTCCTGCTTACACCGATCGCCGGCACCGACTTCATCGGTTTCGTGGGTCTGTATCTGGTCGCGGTGGTCGCCGGCCTGCTGTCGAGCGTGCCCGCCGGCATCGGCGTGTTCGAGTGGAGCCTGCTTAAACTGTTGCCGGGGGTCGCGCCGGCAAGCCTGCTGGCGGCGGCGCTGGCCTATCGGATCACCTATTACGCCTTGCCGCTGGTCTTGGCGACCGTGGTCGGCATGATCGGCGCCGTACGCGGGCCGGTCGCGGCGCGCGCCGGCGCCCTGCGTACCGCCTGGCTCGCGATCCGGCCGTGGTTGCCGCACGTGATCGCGCTCGCCGCGTTCGTGCTCGGCGCCGCGCTGATCCTCGACGGCACCTTGCCGAAACCGCGTCATCGTCTGGCCGGTGCGCCACTGCCCTTGATCGAGACCTCGCAATTGCTCGCCAGCCTGGGCGGCGTCGGCCTGCTGTTGATCGGCCAGGGCCTGCAACGCCGCAGCCATACCGCGTGGGCGCTGGCGCTGGCCGTGTGCATCGTGCTGCCCTTGCCGACCTGGTTGCGCGGCGGCCACCTCAGCCTGGCCCTTGCGCCGCCGTTGGTGGCGGTCGCCTTGTGGGCGGCGCGGCGCGAGTTCTATCGCGAAGGCGCCCTGCTCGACGAAGCCTGGTCGTGGCGCTGGCTGCGCAATCTCGGCCTGGTGCTGATCGCCGCGATCTGGCTGCTGTTCTTCGCCTACAGCCACGTCGAATACCGCAACGAGCTTTGGTGGGAATTCCTGGTATCGAGCAACGCGCCGCGCGCCTTGCGCGCGATGCTGCTAGTCAGCGTCACCGTGATCGCGTTCGGCCTGGCGCGCTTGCTGCATGCGGCGCGCGCGCCGCTGCCGGCGGCGAGCGATGCCGAGCTCGCGGCGATCCGGCCGATCCTCGCCCAGGCCGACGACAGCCAGGCGCATCTGGCCCTGACCGGCGACAAGGCCTTGTTGCTCGATGCCCAGCAACGCGGCTTCGCGATGATGCAGCGCTACGGCGGTTCGCTGATCGCGATGGGCGACCCGGTCGGGCCGCCCGAGGTGGCGCGTGCGCTGATCTGGCGTTTTCGCGAGGAAGCCGACCGGCTCGGCATGCGGCCGGTGTTCTACCAGGTCGGCGAGCAGCATTGGCAGACCTACCTCGACCTCGGCCTGACCCTGGTCAAGCTCGGCGAGGAAGCCCTGGTGCCGCTGACCGATTTCAGCCTGCAGGGATCAACCCGCGCCGAACTGCGCCAGGCCTGGAACCGCGGCAAGCGCGCCGGGCTGAGCTTCCGCATCGCCCCGGCCGACGAGGTCGAAGCCTTGCTGCCGGTGCTCGCGGAGATTTCCGAGGATTGGCTGGAACACAAATCCGGCGAAGAGAAAGGCTTCTCGCTCGGCCACTTCGATGCCGGCTATCTGCAACGTTTGCCCGTCGCCCTGGTCGAACAGGAAGGCCGCATCGTCGCCTTCGCCAATCTGTGGAACGCCAGCAACGGCCGCGAGCTGTCGGTCGACCTGATGCGCCACGGCGAGGCCGCGCCTAAGGGCACGATGGATTTTCTGTTCGCCGAGTTGCTGGGCTGGGGCCGCGAACACGGCTACGAGCGTTTCTCGCTCGGCATGGCACCCTTGTCGGGGCTGTCGCAGCATCGCCTCGCCGGGCGCTGGAACCGCTTCGCCAACCTAGTCGCGCGCCACGGCGAACGCTTCTACGGCTTCGTCGGCCTGCGCCGCTTCAAGGCCAAGTACGATCCGGTCTGGCGCACGCGCTACCTCGCCGCGCCCGGCGGTATGCATCTGCCGGCGGCGTTGATCGATGTCACCCGCCTGATCTCGCTCGACCCGCGCCGGCACGACGACGGCGAGCATCGCATCGCGCGTTTCCCGACCCGCGCGCCCGAGGCTCAGGAACCCGGCGCGATACCGGCGGCCGACAACACGCGCGCGGCGACGCCGTCGTAGTCGCCGTCGAGGTGGTGATCGCCCGGCAGTTTCTCGGTCCGTGCGGCGGCCGCCGGCAACTTCGGACACAAGGCATCGCCGTCGTCGGCGCCGTACAGGCATAGCGTGCGCACCGCCGGCATGCGCGCGATTTCCGGCGCGATCGGCAGGCCTCGGTCGCTGCTGCCGATCCAATTGCTAAGATGGAACTCGTATTCGGCTTTCTCGCCCACCGAGATCAACGTGGTCAGGGCGATCACCTCGCGGGTCGGCGACGGCAAGCGGTTGTAGGCCGCCGGCAATACGTCGGCGCCTTGCGAGAACCCGATCAACAGCACGCGCGGGCGCCGCCACTGAGCGCGGTAGTAGCGGACGATGCGATCGAGGTCGGCGGCGAAGCCCTGCGGCGTGCGCGGGCTCCAGAAATAGCGCAGCGAGTCGATGCCTACTACCGGCACGCCGGCTTTCGCCAAGCGTTCGGCCACGCTCTGGTCGAAACCGGCCCAACCGCCGTCGCCGGAAACGAAGATCGCGAAGCTGTCGCGGTGGCCGCCGCCGCTTGCAGCGACCTCGGTCAGCGGCAAGCCCTTCAGATCGGCCGGCGGCAACGGCGCGCTGACATGGCCTTGCGCACCGAGGCTGAGCAAGGCCGCGCGCAGGCCCGGCGTGGCATCGCCGCGCGCATCGCGGGCGAAACGACGCGCCTGCGGGATCGCGGCAACGAAAGCATCGCTCGCCGCCTTCGGGCACTGCGCATCGTGGCGTCCCGTGCGCGCGGCGGCGACCAACCAGGGCAACGACAACGCCGAGGGCTGCAACTGCGCCGAACGTCCGTCGCGAGCCGTCACCAGCTTCAAGGCGCCGGATGGACACAATGCGCGCGGCAGAGCCAGGCGCGGGCAGAAATCGACCGCGACCGCGCCGGCGAACAGCGTCGCGCCGCCCTGCGCGGCGATCGCATACGCCAAAGCGGCGCCCTCGCCATCGCCGAGCAACAAAGGCAGGCGGTAGGTCGACAAACGGTAATAGGCCTGCACGAAACGCGAGAAGTTCTCGACATCGCCGGAAGAGACCGCGCAGGCGCCGCCGTCCTCGCGTAACTCGCGTTCGAGCGCGGCAACGTCGACGGTCGCAACCATCGCGCCATCGGCGACCAAGGCGTCGATGCGCGCCTTGCGTTGCGCCGCATCGAGCCCATCGGCGAACCAGAGCACGAAGCGCTGCGCTTCGCCGGAGGGCAGACGCACCGGGATGTTTTGGAAGCGGCCGTGGGACACGCTGCGCGCGAGCGCAGGCGCGGCCGTCGTCGCCGTTGGCGCCGCCATCGCTGTGCAGGACGCAGCGATCAGCGTTAGAGACAGGACCCACCTGGCAGGAATCGTTATAGGCACGCGCTGCACCTCCTGGATGCACGGCTTATACCACCAGGGTTGGATGGGCTGGGCGGATTCGGCTAAGAGCAAATCCCCCTGCCCCTTTTCCAAAGGGGGGAACGTTGGAAGGAGCCAGGGCGCTTGGACGGCCCATTGCCTCCGCGATGGGATCGGACTCAGCGGCTGCAAGAGCGACGCTTTCTGTGACGCCGGCGGATTTCCGGCCCTATTGGGCACTGCTCCGGTACCGATCCGGCCCGATCCGGCACGCTTCGGGTTAGGCCGGTCCCGGCGGCGGCCTTACACTTGCCCGGATGTCCCTCACCGACTCCACCCCGCTGCCGAGGCTGGTGCTCAGCACCTGCCCCGACGAGGCCACGGCCGACGCCATCGCATTGGCCCTGGTCGAGGAACGGCTCGCCGCCTGCGTAAGCCGTTGGCCGGGCGTGCGCTCGACCTATCGCTGGCAAGGCCGCATCGAACACGCGACCGAAGTCCAGTTGCTGATCAAGACCACCCCCGCCCTGGCCTCGGCCGTGCTCAAACGGATCGCCGAGCTGCATCCGTATGAACTGCCGGAGGCATTGGTGGTCGAAGTCCAAGACGGCCTCGACCCGTATCTGCACTGGGTGGCCGAACAGACCCGAGACCGATGACTGACGACCTGCTTCCCGGTCGGCGCCCGCGCGCCGGCGCCGCCCTCGCCTTCACCCTCGCCAGCCTGGCCGCGCTATTCGCCGCGCCGGCGCTCGCGGTCGACGAAAAAGACCTGCTGCCGGTCGACGAGGCCTTCGTGCTCGCGGCCGAGGCCAGCGGCGCGGACCGCATCGCGGTGTCGTGGAAGGTCGCGCCGGGTTATTACCTTTATAAGCACCGCATCTCGGTCAAGAGCGACGCCGGCTTCGCCGCGCAGGCGCTGCAGTTGCCGAAGGGCAAGGCCTACAAGGACGAGTTCTTCGGCGACGTCGAAACTTATCGCGACCGCATCGTCGCCACCCTGCCCGGCCAGGCCAAGGCCGGCAGCGCCAAGTTGACCGTCAAATACCAGGGCTGCGCCGACGCCGGCATCTGCTACCCGCCGCAGACCCGCACCGTCAACGTGGCGCTGGCTGCGCCCGCCGCAGCGGCGATGGATGCCGCCCCGGCCGCCGCGCCGCTGGTGTCGTTCGGCCCGCGCGGCGGTGCCAATCCGCTGCTCGGCAGCAGCCCGCTCGGCGCGCCCTCGGCCGCCAACGCCGGCACCGATGCCTTGCCGTTGCCGCCGGAACAGGCTTTCGGCTTCGAGGCCATCGTCAGCGACGGCAACACCCTGCTGCTGCGCTTCACCCCGGCGCGCGGCTATTACCTGTATCGCGACAAGACCTCGCTGAAGACCGACCTGGCCGCGATCGCCACCGGCAAACCGCAGTGGCCGCGCGGCACCGCGCACCGCGACGAGCATTTCGGCGACGTCACCGTGTTCTTCGACCAGATCGACGTGCCGCTGCCGCTGCTGCGCAAGCACGCCGACGCCGCCAAGCTGACCCTGACCGCGAACTTCCAGGGCTGCCAGACCGACGGCATCTGCTATCCGCCGATGACGCGCAAAGTGACCTTGGATCTGCCGCGCGGCACCGTGGCGGCGAGCGTGGCCGCGCCGACTGAACCGGCCGCCGGCACGACGGCCGCTGCAACCTCTGTATTGCCTGCAACCGCTGCAGCATCGACGCAAACGAACACCGCGAACATCGCCGGCGATGCATCCGCCGTCGGCACGGCCGCGAGCGACGCAACGCCCGCCACCGACGCAGCCAGCCTGGCACCCGCCAACGACGCGCAAACACCCGCGACGAATCCTTCGGACGCGGCCGCGCCGCAGGCCGAAGACAGCCTGCTCGCCGCCTCGCTCAAGGGCGCCAACCGTTATTGGGCGCTGCTGACTTTCTTCGGCTTCGGCCTGCTGCTCGCGTTCACGCCCTGCGTGTTGCCGATGGTGCCGATCCTGTCAGGCCTGATCGTCGGCCAGGGCCCCGGGCTGAGCGCGCGCCGTGCGTTCTCGCTGTCGCTGGTCTACGTGCTGGCCAGCGCCGTGGTGTTCACCCTCGCCGGCATCGTCGCCGGCCTGGCCGGCGCCAATCTGCAGATCGCCTTCCAAACGCCGTGGGTGATCGTGCTGTTCGCCCTGCTGTTCGTGGTGCTGTCGCTGTCGAGCTTCGGCCTGTACGAGCTGCAGTTGCCGCATGCGTTGCGCAGCCGCCTCAGCGAGGCCAGCAATCGCCAGCGCAGCGGCTCCTGGCTCGGCGTCGCCAGCATGGGCGCGTTGTCGGCCTTGATCGTCGGCCCCTGCGTGGCGCCGCCGCTCGCCGCCGCGGTGCTGTACATCGGCCAGACCCGCGACCCGGTGTTCGGCGGCGCGGCCTTGTTCGCGCTCGCCATGGGCATGGGCGCGCCCTTGATCGTGTTCGGCGTCGCCGCCGGCAAGGGCCTGCCGACCACCGGCCCATGGATGGTCGCGGTGCAGCGCGCGTTCGGCCTGATCTTCATCGGCATGGCGGTGTGGATGCTCTCGCGCATCCTGCCCGGCCCGGTGACGCTGGCGCTGTGGGGCGCGCTGCTGCTCGGCGCCGCGGTGATGATCGCGCTGGCAGCCGGTGGCAAGACGCTTGGACAAGGCCTGCGCGCGTTCGCCTGGCTGCTGGCGTTGCTGCTGGGCCTGGCCGGCGCAGCGCAGGTCTTCGGCGCCCTCGCCGGCAGCGACGACCCGCTGCAGCCGCTGGCCGGCCTGCGTGGCGGCAACGCCGCGCACGGCGCCGAGCTGCCGTTCCGCAAGATCAAGTCCGGCGCCGACCTCGACCGCGAGATCGCCGCCGCGCAGGCTTCCGGCCAGCCGCTGATGCTCGACTTCTATGCCGATTGGTGCGTGGCCTGCAAGGAAATGGAGAAGTACACCTTCCCCGAACCGCAGGTCCATGAGGCGCTGAAGGGCTTCGTCCTGCTGAAAGTCGACGTGACCGCGAACGACGAGATCGACCAGGCGCTGATGAAGCGGCTGGAGATCATCGGCCCGCCGGCGACCCTGTACTTCGTCGCCGGCGCCGAGCGCCGCGAGCTGCGTTTGTTCGGCTACGAGAAGGCCCCGGCCTTCGCCGAACGCGCGCAGCGCGCACGTGCCGCGACGCGCTGAGGCCGGGCCATGGCGATCTCCTCGACCGTCAAACTCGTCGCCCTGGCGCTCGGCGCGGGCGCGCTCGGCCTGCTCGCCGGGCAGTTCGTCGGCGGGGGCGGCTGGCTGATGCGCACCGAACTCGGCCAGCGTTTCCTGCAAGACCGCATGGTCAGCGGCGCGCCCAAGCCGCCGGCCGACCTGGCGGTGGCGAGCCGCGGCCAAGCGATGCCGCCGATCACCCTGCCCGGCCTGGACGGCGCCCCGACACAATTGCCGCAGGCCTACGCCGGCCGGCCGATCATGATCAACCTGTGGGCCAGTTGGTGCGGGCCCTGCATCAAGGAAATGCCCGAGCTCAACCGCTACGCCAAGGCCCAGGGCGGCCAAGGCACGCAAGTGGTCGGCATCGCCCTCGACAACGCCGGGGACGTCGCCGCCTTTCTGCAGCGGGTGCCGGTGGATTACCCGATCCTGCTCGACGCCCCCGGCCCGCGCGATGCCGGCGTCCGCCTCGGCAACCTCAAGGGCGTGCTGCCGTATACCGTGCTGATCGGCGCCGACGGCAAGCTGATCAAGCAGCGGATCGGCCCGTTCGAGGACGGCGAGATTGAGGGCTGGGTCGACTGAGCCCGCTCCGGGCCGAAACCGGGCTGTCATGCCCGCGCCACCTCGCGGCGGCAACCTCCGCGAAAACTCGCCGATCGTCGGCTAGCCGCGCCAGCCGCGAGCGACCGGCAAGCGCCGATTCCGCCAACGGGTTACCGGCTTGCCCGGCCCGATCGTGCTCGAATGGTCTCCGGGGACCAGCCCCAGAATCGCCGTCGTGCCGGCAAATGCGCCGATCCGGTCACGAAAACACGGCGACGCCGGCGAACGTGCCGGCATTCTAGAGTCGCCACTCAAACAACCGCTTAAATCGCGGCAACTTCGCCGATTTGGCGGGCAACTTCTGGACACCGGGCCGGCCTTCACGCAAACTGCCGCCCTTTGAAGGCAACCGTCCGGTCCCAATGGCCAAGCTCCTGGTCCTGCACGGCCCCAACCTCAACCTGCTCGGCACGCGCGAGCCGGAGGTCTACGGCCGCACCACCCTGGCCGAGATCGATGCCGGGCTGCGCGAGCACGCCGAGGCCGCCGGACACGCCCTGGACAGCCTGCAGTCGAACGCCGAGCACGTCCTGGTCGACCGGGTCCAGGCGGCGCGCACCGACGGCACGGCGATGATCCTGATCAACCCGGCCGCCTTCACCCATACCAGCGTCGCCCTGCGCGACGCCCTGGCCGCGGTGGCGATCCCGTTCATCGAGATCCACCTGTCCAACCCGCACACCCGCGAGCCGTTCCGCCACCACAGCTATTTCAGCGACCACGCCGTCGGCGTGGTCTGCGGCTTCGGCGCCGACAGCTACCGCTACGCGCTCGACGCCGCCATCAAGCGACTGGCGACCTGATACCCACCCAGCCCGGGCCGCGTTCGCGCGGGCCGCAACGACGATCCAACCAGAGGCCCGCTCCATGGACCTGCGCAAAATCAAGAAACTGATCGACCTGCTCGAGGAATCCAACCTCGCCGAGATCGAGATCAAGGAAGGCGAAGAATCCGTCCGCCTGGCCCGCACCCCGAAGGGCGGCTATGCCTACGCGCCGCCGCAGATGCAGGCCGCGCCCTACGCCGAGCAGCGCCCGGCCCCGGCCATGCCGATGCATTCGCCGACCGAAGCGGCCACCGGCGGCAGCGCCAAGCCCGGCAGCGACCTGCCCGACGGCCACGTCGTGCGCGCGCCGATGGTCGGCACCTTCTACGCCTCGCCGGCGCCGGACAAGCCCTCCTTCGTCAGCGTCGGCCAGGCGGTCAAGGCCGGCGACACGCTCGGCATCATCGAAGCGATGAAGATGTTCAACCCGATCGAAGCCGACGTCTCCGGCACGGTGCTCAAGGTCATGGCCGAGAGCGGCCAGCCGATCGAGTTCGATCAGCCTTTGTTCGTGATCGGCTGAAGCCGGTCACGACGGGAATCGGGATTCGTGATTCGGGATTCGGACAAGCAGCGACCGCACGAGCGCCTGGAGGTCTGGCGTGATGCGATGTCGCTGGTTGAGTCGATCTATCGCATCACCGCCTCTTTTCCCGACAGCGAGCGTCTGGGCTTGTCGATGCAGTTGCGCAGAGCCGCGGTAAGCGTCCCGTCGAACATCGCCGAGGGCGCGGCCCGGCGGTCGAGGCCGGAGTACTTACGGTTCCTGTCGATGGCACGCGGCTCGCTCGCCGAAATCAGCACGCAACATGAGATCGCCCGCCGCCTCGGCTACCTCACCGACAACGCCACGGACACGGACTTGCTGGACCGAACCTTCGCCCGTCTGAACGCTCTGATCCGCTCGCTCGGCTCATCGCCGCGCGCCGTCAGCGAGACGCCCGCGCTTCACGAATCCCAATTCTCGAATCCCGAATCCCATGCTTGATAAAGTCGTCATCGCCAATCGCGGCGAAATCGCGCTGCGCATCCTGCGCGCCTGCCACGCGCTGGGCATCCGCACGGTCGCGGTGCATTCCACCGTCGATCGCAATCTCAAGCACGTCGCCATGGCCGACGAGTCGGTCTGCATCGGGCCGGCGCCGTCGTCGGAGAGCTATCTCAACATGGCCTCGATCATCGCCGCGGCCGAAGTCACCGACGCCCAGGCGATCCACCCGGGCTACGGTTTCCTCAGCGAAAACGCCGACTTCGCCGAGCGCGTCGAGCAGTCCGGCTTCATCTTCATCGGCCCGCGCGCCGAGACCATCCGCCTGATGGGCGACAAGGTCGAGGCGATCCGCGCGATGAAGGACGCCGGCGTGCCCTGCGTGCCCGGCAGCGGCGGTCCGCTCGGCGACGACAACGCCGCCAACATCAAGATCGCCCGCGAGATCGGCTACCCGATCATCGTCAAGGCCGCCGGCGGCGGCGGCGGCCGCGGCATGCGCGTGGTGCATACCGAGGCCCACCTCAACGCCGCGATCCAGACCACCAAGTCCGAGGCCAAGGCCGCGTTCGGCAACGACATGGTCTACATGGAGAAGTTCCTCGAGAACCCGCGCCATGTCGAGATCCAGGTGCTCGCCGACGGCCAGGGCAGCGCGATCCACCTGGGCGAACGCGACTGCTCGATGCAGCGCCGCCACCAGAAGGTGGTCGAGGAAGCGCCGGCGCCGGGCATCACCCCGGAACAGCGCGCCGAGATCGGCAAGGTCTGCGTCGAAGCCTGCATCCGCATCGGTTACCGCGGCGCCGGCACGTTCGAGTTCCTGTACGAGAACGGCCGCTTCTACTTCATCGAAATGAACACCCGCATCCAGGTGGAGCACCCGGTCACCGAGCTGGTCACCGGCATCGACCTGGTGCGCGAGCAGTTGATGATCGCGGCCGGCCGCAAGCTGTCGATCAAGCAGAGCGACATCGTCCTGGAAGGCCACGCCATCGAGTGCCGCATCAACGCCGAGGACCCGGAAACCTTCATGCCCTGCCCGGGCCTGATCCAGCACTTCCACGCGCCCGGCGGTCCCGGCGTGCGCGTCGACAGCCATATTTACGAAGGCTATCGCGTGCCGCCGAACTACGACTCGATGATCGGCAAGCTGATCGTGCACGGCCCCGACCGCGACACCGCGATCGCGCGCATGCGCGTGGCGCTCAGCGAAATGGTCGTGGACGGCATCAAGACCAACATCCCGCTGCAACAGCGGATCTTGTCGGACGCCGGCTTCCAGCAGGGCGGAATGAACATCCACTACCTGGAAAAGCGGCTCAAGGAACAGAAGGAAAAGACGATCTCGATCGTCTGAGCTCGATCGTCTGAGCTGGCGCCCGCAGTCGGCGGGCTTGCGGCAAGAACGCCTGCGACAAAAACGAAACGGCCCGCGCCATCGACGCGGGCCGTTTCGTTTCCGGCCCCTCGCCGGCGCGGTCTCGCAGCAGCATCAGCCTAAGCCGCGACACCGCCGTCGGCGGTCGCGGCTTAGGCCGCTGCTACCGCCAGCGGACCGTCGCCGGTGCTGCGCCCGGCTTCATCGCAATACCGGCTCGACCCAGGACGTCATCTCCCGCACGTCGGCTTCGGTGAGCTCCGACGAGGCCGGCAACAGGGTCGGCCCCTTGGCCGAGTTGCCCGACGACTTCTTGCCCGAACCCGGCACCTGGGTGCCCGGGATCGGCTGCACGCCGCCGCTCGTCGATGGACTGACCACCATCACGTACTCGCTCGAGCCGTCCGGCCAGACCACCTTGAAGGTGCTGCCGGGCGGCAGGGTCGAGAAGGGCGCACCGCTCTGGGCGCGATAGACGGCCGCGATCTGGGCCGCGCTCAGCGAACGCAACTCGGTCTTCGAATCCACCGAGGTCACCGCGACCTGTCCCAGCTCGCGGTAGTCCTCGCCGAATACGTCGATCATCACGCCGGCTGCGCCGACCGAGTACGCGCTGAGCAGCAATGCCCAGAAACCGATCTTGGCCGTGTTTACGAAGTGCTCGCGTTTCATTGCACTGTCCTCTGTTCGCCTAGCAGCGAATCGACCATGTCTTCCACCACATCCGCCCCCTGACGCGGGATCGCCGCGTCGTATACGAAACTCGCAAAATCCTGTTTGGCGTCTTGCGAGCAAATTCCGCCGTTGGCGCAGTAGGACGTCATCAACGAGCCTTTCGGACTGCAATCCTGCCCGAGCTCGCATGCCGCCAACTGCCAAGCCAGTTCCGCGAATTGAGTGCCGGCCACGCGCATGTCGCCCCAGCGCCGGCCGTTCGCGGCGATGCCCATACCGGGCGACAACGCCGAGTACGCTTCCGGGTCCTTCGAGCGCTGCACGCGGTCGACCAGATTGAGCCGGTATTCCTCGGTCTTCTCCAGCGGCTTGCCGGCGGCCAGCAACGAGGCCTCGGCCGGCAGGCTGCCCGATTGGGCGGCCTCGACCCGCTTGAGGAAGATCATCTGGTAACTGAGGTTGTCGCTCGGCGCGAAACGCGCGCAGCGCGAGCTGACCCGATTGCGCGCCTCGGTCATCGTCGAGGCGCCGCGCAGCTTCATGCTCTCTATCGTGCGCGTGTCGTTGCCGTAGTCGACCGGTGCGTTGGCGTAGTTCGAGCAGTAGTCGTAGACCCGGCTCAACAGCCAGATCGCCTCGGGCTCGCCGGCATCGGCGCGCGAGCGGATCGACTGCGCATACGCGTACAAGTCCGGCGCCTGCTCGAACTGCACGCGCAGCGGCGACGGCGCGACCGCGCCGCGCGGCACGACTTTCGCCTCGGCCACCGGCACCGAATCGTCGCGCGGCGCATCGGCCTTGCGCGCCGTCGGCTGCGGTTTCGCCGCGACCCGCACCGGCACGCTCTCGCCCGGCGCAGCTTGTTCGCTGGCAGTGCGGCGGCCGGCATAGACGAAGGCCGCGGCCAACAAGGCCACGCCCATGATCGCGATCAGCGAGCGTCCGGACACGCGCACACCGGCCGGCGTCCCGCCAGGGCCTTGCTTGTAACCGGAGGGGTAGGCATCGGACATCAAGACCGTTTCTCTGAGCCTCTACGCTGCTGGCACGAACCGGACGCAACGCGACCGCGGCCGGGGCGCCGCACTGGCGCTACCCAGCCCGCCTGTCCGGCATGTGCCGGCATGAACCGTGTTTCGTCGAGACGCCGATAGTAAGTCAAGCGCCGCGCCGATGCCCGCGCGACCCTGAACCGTGATGGATCTCCGGCTTCGGCGAGACGGTGCCTCAGCCGCCCGGAGCGGGAGCGGCGGTGACCTTGGCCGCGCAGGTCACTTCGCTGCCGACGACCGTGGGCCAGTAGGCCTTGCCGTCGTCCTCGCCGTGTTCGCCGGCGGTGGTGACCGCCAGGCCGTGGCCGGCGTCGGCGGCGTATTCGAAGCTGCAGTAGCCCTGGCCGGTGCCGGCGCAGTCGACGACCTCGGGGTAACCGGCTTCGATCAGGCCACCCAGGAAACGCTCGGCGCCCTCCTCGCGGTCTGGCTGCACGCCGCGCCAGCCCTGGGCGAGCAATTTCGCCCGCGCCTGCGGCAGGCTCAGGCCCTCGATCCGCGGCACCTTCGCCGCGCCACCGCAGTAGGCGTCCAGCGCCGGCAACGCCGTCAGCTCCAGCCCGGCGGCGGTCGCGAGCACGCGCGCACGCGCCACCTGCCATTCGCCGACCCGCAGCTCGCTGCCGGCCTTGCCCGCCGGCTCGGCCGGTTCGGCGCTGTGCTCGAACACGCCCTGCACGCCGCTGTCGAAGCTTTCCTCGTCGGCCTTGAGGTCGCGCAACTGCGCCACCGCCCGGCCGTCACGGAAGAACAGCACCCGCGCGGCCGGGAACATGCAGCCGAAGCCGGCCACCTGGGTCGCGCGCGGCGCCACCCCGACCACGCGGTAGTCCTTGCCCCAGGCCATGTCGGTGCGGATGGTCCAGCCGGCCGCGACCGCTGCCCGCGCCTCGCTCGACTTGGCTTCCCCGGCGCACTCCGGAACGCTGCCGTCGTCGGCCAGCGCCGGCGTGGGCGCGACATAGCGGGGCAGCTCGGTCACCGCTTCCAGGCGCAACTGCTCGACCTGGCCCTTGGCGCCCACCTGGGCAGCATCTACCTGGGGGGTGGCGACTCCGGCAGCGTCTGCCTGGGTAGCACCGATCTGGCTCGCGCCGACTTGGCCAGCTCCGGCTTCGCTCGCTCTGACCTGGTTAGCGCCCGCTGGGGTGGTGCCGCCGCCGTCCGCGCAGGCGCCCAGGGCGAGCGATCCGAGCACGATCCAGGCCCGCATGACGGCGACGATAGAGGGGTTGGCCTGCGATTCCATGGCGTCTGACTCCTGAGAAGAGCCCGCACGCTATCTGATCGCCATAAAACGGGTCAATAATGACCGCCGTTTTCGCCCCTCGCCGTAACCGATGCCCTTTCTCGAACTGACCCTGCGCTGCAGCGAAGCCGAACAACCGCGCTACGAGGCCGCACTCGACGACGTCGGCTCGCTGGCGGTGACGATGCTCGACGCCGATGCCGACACCGGCAACGAGCACGCGATCCTCGAACCCGGCGTCGGCGAAACGCCGTTGTGGCAGTCGATCGTACTCAGTGCGCTGTTCCCGCACGACGCCGACGCGCTGGTGATCCTGGCCGCGCTGGAGTCGTTCGACCCGGGCCTGGAGTGGACCCAGGTGCGTTTTCGCCAGGTCGAGGACCAGGACTGGGAACGCGCCTGGATGGACCAGTACGAGCCGCTGCAGTTCGGCCGCCGCACCTGGATCGTGCCGTGGAACCACGAGCTGCCCGCCGGCGCCGACGCGGCCGATGCCGCGGTGGTGCGCCTCGACCCGGGCCTGGCGTTCGGCTCCGGCACCCACCCGACCACCTCGCTGTGCCTGCAATGGCTCGACGCGCTGGCCGACGAAGGCGCCCTCGCCGACCGCAGCGTGCTCGACTTCGGCTGCGGCTCGGGCATTCTCGCCCTCGCTGCGCTCAAGCTCGGCGCCGCCCACGCGGTCGGCGTCGACAACGATCCGCAGGCGGTCATCGCCACCCACGACAACGCCGAACGCAACGAAGTCGCCGAACGCATCGAAGTGCATCTGCCGCAGGACGAACCGGCCGCGACCTATCCGGTGGTGGTCGCCAACATTCTCGCCTCGGCGCTGGTCGCCCTGGCCGATACCCTGGCCGCGCGGGTCGCGCCCGGCGGGCGCATCGCGCTGTCGGGCATCCTCGCCGGGCAGGAAGACGAAGTGCTCGCGCGCTACGCGGCGGACTTCGAGCAGCTGCGCGCCGACCGTCTCGAAGACTGGATGCGCGTCACAGGCGTACGCCGGCGCTGAGCGCGACGGCATGATTGAATACTGAAATGTTCGCTGCCTGCCCTCATTGCGGATACCTCGTCGCGCTGATCGTCGCCAAGGACGGTCCGACCCGGGCCTGCCCGCGTTGCGGCAGCGATCTGGCCGCCGCGGCCGCGATCGAATCAATGCCCGGCGAATCTGCTTCGGTCAAAGCCGCGTCGAGCGAACCGGCTTCCTCCGAATCGGCGAGCACGGCGGTTGCCGATGGGACCGATGCGGCGGCCGCCGAGGTTTCCGAAGCGGGCGGCATCGCAACGCCAGCTCAAGCCGCCGACGTTGAAGACGAATACGACCAGGCCGGCCATCTTGCCGGTCCGGCCAGCCCGGCCGAGCCGGCGACCCGCGACAGCGCGAACACGAGCGACGACCCAGCGGCGATGGCCGCCCCGACCGCGGCCCTGGCGCCGCTCAGCGCCGCCGCCGATGCGGTCGTGCCGAAGCGCGCGACGCGCAAGCGGGCCGGCAAATCCGAAACCGCGGTGGCGCACGCGCGCCTCGCGCCGAGCTTCGTGCGCAGCCGCGCCCGCGCCGCTGCGCCGGCGGCGCGCCGGCACTGGAGCGGCCCGGCGGTGGCGGTCGCGCTCGGCCTGTTGCTGGCCCTGCAACTGCTGCTTGCGCAACGCGACGAACTCGCCGCCGACGCGCGCTGGCGCCCGCTCGTCGGCGCCTTGTGCGGGGCGCTGCCGTGCACGATTCCGGCATGGCGCGAACCGGCCGCGCTGACCATGCTCAATCGCAACGTGCTGCCGGTCGCAGAGCGCACCGGTGTGTTGCGGGTATCGGCCAGCTTCCGCAACGATGCGCGCTGGGCGCAGCCCTGGCCGACCCTGCTGCTGAGCCTGGAAGACGTCGATGGCCGCCGCGTCGGCCAACGTGCGTTCTCTCCAGAGGACTACCGCAAGGGGTACAGGGAAGGCGAACTGATCGCGCCGGGGCAGAGTGCCGCGGTGCAGTTCGACGTGCTCGAACCGGCACCGCGCGTAGTCGCGTTCACGTTCGATTTCCGTTGAAATATCGCACCGTCGCGTTGTCTACAGCGACTCCCGCGCGCTAGACTCCCCCTCCCGTCGGCGATGCGCAGCGAGCGTATCGGGAAGCTCCCGGCGGAAGTCACTTGCCACGGGGATGCACTTGAACGCTCTCAACGACCGCAACGAAGCCGCCCGCTCCGGACCTCGCGTTCCGCTGCGCGACCATGTCGCGACTTCGATCCGTCGTTACCTGGGCGACTTGAACGGCAGCGGCACCGAGAACCTCTACGAGATCGCCTTGCGCGAGCTCGAAATCCCCTTGTTCGCCGAAGTCCTGCAGCATTGCGACGGCAACCAGAGCCGCGCCGCGGCCATGCTCGGTATTCACCGTGCGACCCTGCGCAAGAAACTGCGCGAGTACGGGCTGGAGTAACAACCCTCGCAGCGCAGCGAAGTTTCTGCGCGCGCAAATCCTCTGATTCGAACCCTGTAGGAGCGGCGTAAGCCGCGACAGCCGAAGGGGCGAATATCACGCGTTTACCGAAGCCGTCGACTCATCGGGTCGCGTCCGATTGTCCGGACTTCGGCTGTTGCGCTTGCGTGCACCGCTGCGGTTGGGCGTGGCATACGCCGCTCTTGCAGAGGCGACGAATCCTCCGGGGTAGGAGCGGCGCAAGCCGCGACAGGTGCAGGGGACGGATACCACGCGGTCACCGGAGCGCCGACTCTACGGGCCTCCGATTGTCCGGGCTTCGGTTACTTCGCTTGCGTGCACCGCTGCGGGTGGGCGTGTGACCGGACCAGCGCGCAATGCACGCGTACGGCGCTTCTTCATGTACTCGCTGCCGTCCTTGGCAAGGCCTGCGCGGGCTTCGTATCGCCCGGCCCGGCCATCCTTGGCCGGGCGTGTAGCCGGACCAACGCGCAATGCGCGCGTACGGCGCTTCTTCATGTACTCGCTGCCGTCCTTGGCAAGGCCTGTGCGGGCTTCGTATCGCCCGGCCCGGCCATCCTTGGCCGGGCGTGTAGCCGGACCAGCGCGCAATGCGCGCGTACGGCGCTTCTTCATGTACTCGCTGCCGTCCTTGGCAAAGCCTGCGCGGGCTTCGTATCGCCCGGCCCGGCCATCCTCGGCCGGGCGTGTAGCCGACTCGCGAGCCAATGGCTCGCGAGCGCGTCGGCTACACCCACCAATATCTGATCAGATGGAAGAAGACGGGGGCGGCGAAGCAGACCGAATCGAGACGGTCGAGGACGCCACCGTGGCCTTCGATCATGTGGCCCCAGTCCTTGATGCCGCGATCGCGCTTGATCGCCGACATCACCAGGCCGCCGTAGAAACCCATCAGGTTGATGACCAGGGCCAGGGCCGCCGCCTGCCACGGCGTGAACGGGGTGATCCACCACAACGCCGCGCCGAGCGCGGTCGCCGAAGCGACGCCGCCGACGAAGCCCTCGACGGTTTTCGACGGCGACAGTTTGGGCGCGATCAGGCGCTTGCCGCACAGCTTGCCCCAGACGTACTGCAGCACGTCCGAGGACTGCACCACGATCACCAGGAACGCGATCAGCAACAGGTTGCGCCCCTCGTATCCGGGGATGCGCAGATTGATCAGCGCCGGCACGTGCGAGATGCAGAACACGCAGATCATCAAGCCCCACTGCACCTTCGCCGTGCGCTCCAGATACCGCGTGGTGTCGCCGCCGACCGTCGCCAGTATCGGCAACAGCAAGAAGGCGTACACCGGAATCAGCAAGGTGTACAGGCCGTACCAGTCCGTGTAGACCAGCCAGTACTGCAGCGGCAGCGCGAGATAGAACGCGGCCAGCAAGGCGTAGTAATCGCTGCGCCGGGTTGGAGTCAGGGTGATGAATTCGCGTAAGGCGAACAAGGACACCAGCGCGAACAGCACGATCATGCCGACCCGGCCGACCACGAATGCCAGCCCGACCACCAGCGCCATCACCCACCAGGCGCGGATACGCGCGACCAGATTGGCGATCACCGCGCTCGGCCGCTCGCGCGTGCGCCAACGCAAGTATTCGGCGATCGCGGTAGCGACCAGCAACACCGCGGCCACGCCGATGAACAACAGCAGCGAATGCGGCAGGCCGCGCAGCATCTCGATCATGAGCGGCCTGCCTGGCCGCCGTGGTCGTGCGCATGCGCGTGATCCGACAAGGCCAGCAAGGCATTGCGTGCGCGTTCGAGGAACTGGGGCTTGTCCTCGTCCGGGCCCAGCCGCAAGGTGTCGCCGAAGGTCGCCGTGCACAGCAGCGGCAAGGGCAGCAGCTTACCCTTCGGCATCACCCGCGCCAGATTGTCGATCCACACCGGCACGAATTCGAGTTCGGGCCGCCGGTGCGCCAGGTGATACAGGCCGCTCTTGAACGGCAACAGCGGCTCGTCGCTCTGGTTGCGCGTGCCTTCGGGAAACAGGATCAGCGAACAACCATCATCGACCGCCTCGCACAAGGTCTCGATGGCGTCCTGCTTGCGCTCGGCCGGGTCGCGCTCGATCAGCACGCCGTTGAAGACTTCGCGGATCAGATAACGGCGCAGCGCGTCGCGCTGCCAGTAATCGGCGCCGGCCACCGGTCGCACCTCGCGTCGCAAGGCCGGCGGCAGCGCCGACCAGATCATCACGAAATCGCCGTGGCTGACGTGGTTGCCGTAATAGACCCGATGATCGGACGAGGGCGCACATCGCCACAACGCGCGTGCGCCGGTCAGCAACCGGATCGCGCCGCTGAAACCGCTGGCCAGCCACTGCGAAATCATCGTGCCTCCAGCTCGCGCACGATCGCGCGCAGACGCAGGGCGATAGTCCAGGCCGCGCCGGCGATCACCGCGGCCAAGGCCACGAGCAACACCCAGGCGACGATCACGGCATGGCCCAAGGCCAGGCCGATCGCCGCGAGCACGGCGGCAATGGCAGTGGCGATCATGCGCGTGCGCCGCGGCATAGGGCCTTCGTCGTGTTCGCGCAGACCGCAGGCCATGCCGAGCACGCGCACGTAGGCGGTGCCGACCGCGAGCAGCGAGGCCGCCCAGCCGAGGTCCGAAGCCCACGCCATCCACGGGGTCAGGCCGTAGCCCACGCCGAGGAACACCAGGGCATCGGCAAGCCGGTCCGGTGCGTCGCTATAGACTTCGCCGGCCTTGCCGACCATGCCGCCGCGGCGCGCCAGCAACCCGTCGAGCCGGTTGCACAGCAGGCGCCCGACCAGGCACAGCGCCGCGAACAACAACAAGACCGCGCCGGAATGCGGCGGATCGCGCAAGGCGAAGAAGAACGACAGCCCGGCCAGCGCCGACAGGCCGATCGCGAACAACGAGATGCCGTTGGGCGTCGCGCCGCGCGCGCGCAAGCGCGCGGCCAAGGCCAGGCGCCAGTCGTCGCGCCGCCCCGCTGCCGGTCCGCCTGCACCGGGTTTAGCGGACTCATCCGGGCCGTGCAAATCGGTACCAGGTTGGTCGGAATCGGGTCGTGTCGTCATCGCTGTGCTCCGTTCAATCGCCACCACCGCCACAACCACCGCAGCCGCCACCGCCGCCGCTGTCGCCGCCGCTGCCACAACCGCTGGAACTGCTGCTCGAATCGCTGGAACCCGATACCGGCGTGCGCAGCGTGTGGTAATCGGCCAAGGGCGTGCCGATCAGCGCCATCGTCCCGGCCAGCGCGACACGCTCGGCCAGGTCGTCGGAACGGCGGGTCTTGATCGTCGCGCTCTGCAGCGCCCGGTCGCCCGCGCGGGTACGGCGCTGCGCGGTGCACAGTTGCACCAGCACCATCAATCCGGCCAAGGCGGTCAACACCACCAGAAACCCGACGGGCCGCCCGCGGGCTTCGCCGATCGATATCTTGGTCACGCCGAATACGACGACGGCGAACATCGGCAACGCCGCGGCCAGGCGCCCGCGCCAACGCTGCCCCTCGCTCAGCCACCAGCCCTTGGCCCGCATGGGTTCCGCCAGACGCCCGTAGTGCTCTCGCAAGGCCGGCATCGCCTCGCTCAAATGCTGGGTGCGTTGCACGATCTTCGTCAGGCCCAGCAACCGCGACGGCACGCCGGCCGCGCCCGCGCTGGCGCGCAGCCACACCGGCAGACGCAGCGAAGCGGCCTTCTCCGGCGCCCCCGGATAATCCAGCTTGATCGCATCGCGGGTGAGCAACTCGACTACGGCCACATCGGCGGCGCGCTCGGCGCCGCCGGCCAGGAAGCCGAGTTCGATCGAGTCGGCCGGCAGCTCCGTGCCGGCACCGTCGCGGCCGCGCAACGCGCGCTGCACCGCGTTGCCTGCGGTGTAGGTCCAACCGATTACGGCGAAATACAGCGCCAGAAACCAGCCGCCGCGCCACTCCAACGGATCGAACGTGCCGTTCTCGGCGCCGCCGAGCAGAAAGACTGCGGCCGACAGCCCGCTCCAGCCCCAGAACCAGCGGCCCAGCCCCTTCGGCTCGAACAACCAGGGCGAGTTGACCCGGGTCAGCGGCAACCACACCGACTCGTCCGCGGTCAGGCGCGCCGGCAGCGGGTCGCCCGCCCAGAACCGCGACGGCGGATCGCCGAAATAGCGCCGATAGCTGTCGACGGTGTCGAGGTATTGGCGGCGATGGCGCTCGTCTTCCGCCAGCCCGCCGAGCGAGGGCGAATGATGCAACGGCTGTTCGAGCGCCTCGGGGCAGAACTTCAGCCAGTAGTCGCGGGTGTCGGTCATATGCGTATGCCAGACCCGGTCGACGATCTCGCTCGGGGTCACCGCATGGCCGGCGCCGACCGCGAGAAAACAAAAGCGCCGGTACTCCTCGATCGCCTCTTGCGCGGTTTCGCGGGTCGACTGGCAGGCGTGCGCAACGCGCTCGACGAACGCCTCGGGCTGCTCACCGCCGAAGCGGTAATCGCTCAGGCGCTGCCACAACGCCTGCCGTTGCGGCGTCCAAACCTCGTGATCGTCCAAGGGAATTCCGTTCATGCCCACGCTCGTCCATAGGCCCACACCAGGGCCGCCGCCTGCACCGACAGGCTGACCGCCTGACGCACCATCAAACCACGCGCACCGCGCCAACGCGCCGGCCAGTCGCGGCCTGCGCGACCGGGCTTGAGCAAACCCAGCGCGAGCAGACTCGCGTCGAGCCGTTGTGCGGCGCGCACACTGTCTTCGTCTTCGGAGGCGGCCTGGAACAGGCGCGCGTCGAAATCCACCCGCAGCGCGTAATAGCATTGCAGCAAGCCTGCGACGAGGCTGAGCGCGAGCGGCCAGGGTGGCGGCGAAGCCGTCGGCACGACCAGCGCGAGCAGCGCCGCCGCCAGCAACAGCCACGACAGCGCGCGCAGTTGCCTTCCCTGCGCCAGCAGCGCGGCCATGGCGCGCAGGTCGAACGACGTGGTGGTTGAGCCCGTCATGCCACCTGCCCTCCCGGCAGCCCCGCATCGGCAGCGTCTACGCTGCCGAGCGTGGCCTCCAGTGCCCGCCGATGCGCCGCGCCGAGCACGATCGCCGGCTGCGCCTTGCGCAGGATCGCGATTGCCTCCTCGATGCTGTCGGCGCGCCCGCTGAGCAGCAACCAGGCGGCGACCGCCGCCGCGCTGCGCGAATAGCCCAGGGCGCAGCAGACCAAGGTCTTGCCGCGTTGACGCAAACACTCGATGTCCTGCGCCGCCTCGCGCAATTGCCCCGGGGTCGGCGCGACCAGGTCGAGCATCGGCCGCACCGCATCGCCCTCGCGCCACACCGGCAGCGACAGCTCGGCGCTGCAATCGACGAGCGCGGCGAACTCGCCCCGCTGGCCCGCCCCCGGCACGCGGCCGAGCCAGACCCCGTCGATCACCGCCACCGGCTGCGGCGCACGCCGCGTCCACCAGCGCGAATTGATCCAGGCGCCCAGCAGGTAGGGCGCGTACAGCCAGCGCGCGGCCAGG
Organism: Lysobacter antibioticus; assembly: GCF_001442535.1. NCBI lineage: Bacteria > Pseudomonadati > Pseudomonadota > Gammaproteobacteria > Lysobacterales > Lysobacteraceae > Lysobacter > Lysobacter antibioticus. The sequence goes on from NZ_CP013141.1 coordinate 2,456,666, forward strand.
CTCAAGCGGCCGTCGGCGCGCTTCTGGAAACCGTTGGCGCCGAACACCGCGTAGTTCGAAGCGACCATCGCCAGCGACCACGCAGGCCATAGCAGCCACCACGCCGCCCCGCCGAACGACCACGCCGCGAACGCGAACACCGCCGCGCCAGCGCAGTAAACCGCCGCCAACTGCCAACGCTGGGGGTCGCGCGCCAGGGCTGCGCTGCGCCAGGGTGCGGCAACACGCTCGGGCCACAGCCACACGCACAGCCAGCCGGCGAGCAGGCCGGTCGGAATATCGATGAAGTGATGCTGGAACGTGGTCAGCACCGACACGCCGATCAGGGCGAACCACAGGTGCAGCAGCCAGCGCCAGGTCGCGCCGAGATGATGGGCGAAACGCACCCATAGCACGATCAGCAGCACGATGTGCAGCGACGGCGCCTGGTTGAAGGGTTTGTCGAAACCCAGCAGCACGTCGAACAGCCAGCCGAACACGCCGTCGCTGTCGGGGCGCTGGAAGGTGTAGCGCAAGGGCAGCAACAGGAAGCAGCCGACCGCGATGATTTGCGCGGTCAACAGGCGCAGTGCCTGGTTGTCGAGCTCGCGTCGGTCGCGGCAGACGAACAGCGAGATGCCGTAGAACAGGTCGATCGACCAGTACGGCACGATGGTCCAGGCCCAGAACGCAATCGCGTGCTCCCAGGCGAAGACGATGTGCGGCACGTCCGTGCGCGCGGCCGCCACCGAATTGGCGTAGCCGTAGCTCAGGAAGAACAGCGGCCCCAGCAACAACAGCCACAGCAGCGCTCTTCCCCACGGACGCCGCGCCGGCGCAGCTGTCATGCCTCGACCCGCTGCGCCAGCGATACGGTGAAGATGCCCCAGGCGTCTATGCGCTGGTCGATCTTGCGGAAGCCGGCCGCGGCGACCAGGTCGTCCATCTCCTGCTGGCTGCGACGCCGCATCACCCAGGCTTCGCCGCCACGGTGGCTGGTCAGGGCGCGGGCGATGAATTCGAGCTGCGGGTGCCAGGGTTGGCCGGTGTAGACCAGATAACCGCCCACCGGCACCGCCGCGGCCAGGCCGTCGAGCGAACGCCGCACCTGCTCGTTGTCGGGGAACAATTCGTACAGGCCCGACACCACCGCGAGGGTCGGGCGCGGGTGCAAAGCCGCGAGCGCATGGCGGTCGAAGGCATCGCCCTGGTCGAAGCGCGCGATCGCACCGGCGCCCAGCTCATCGATCAGGGCGCGGCCCTTGTCGACGTTGAGCTCGCTGTAATCGCGCAGACGGATCGAATCGGCGCGCTCGCTGCTGCCCGCCAGCGCTTCCAGCGCATAGCGGCCATGGCCGGCGGCGATATCGACCGCGTCGACCGGCAGACCGGCCGCGCGCAACCGCCACATCGCGACCCGCAACAACTCGTGCAGATGGGTGCGGCGCACGCGGATACCGCGCCAGCCGATCGCTTCGAGATAATTGCGATCGATGATGCGGCCGAGCGGCCCGCTGCCGCGCGCCTCGTTGCGGTAGACATAGTCCAGGCTGCTGCCGGAATCGAAACCGGTGTCGATGCCGAGCTTGATGCCTTCCGAGAATTTGCCGCCGAAGCGCAGGCCGGCGCGGACGAAACGCCAACGCAAGTCGGCCAACGACCAGCGCTCGGGCGGCCAGGACAGCTTTTCCGATTCCTCGAAACTCGGGCCGTGGCGGTGCGCATCGAGCATATCCACGCGGCGCAATGGTTCGGCGAAACGCGCCTGGACGAAACTGCGGATGCGGTTCACCGCTGCCGCCCGGCCTTTCTCGCCGAGGGTGTCGTGATAGAAGTCCGGCAACAGGTGGCGTTCCTTGATGCTCGAACCGAGACGCTCGTAGAAACGGTCCTGCGGGCCGCGATGGACGACGAAGTCGGCGCCCGACACCAGCAACTGCGTCGGCACCGTGATCGCCTGGGCGTCGGCGACGATGCGGTCGGCGGCTTGGTACAGGCCCAGCAGCACGCGCACCGAAATCGGCCGCGCGATCAAGGGATCGGTGCGATAGCTGGCGATGCGCTCGGGGTCGTGGGTCAACCATTGCGGCTGCACATAGCTGTTGACGAAAAAGTTGCCGCGCAGCTTCTGCATCAGCTTCAAGCCCGGCCGCGCCAACGGCACGTACAGCTTGACCTTGAACGCGGGCGAAGCCAGTACCAGCGCGCGCAGCCGCGGTGCGTAATCATGGACCCAGGTCGCCGCAACCACTGCACCGACGCTCTGCGCGACCAGGGCGATCTCGTCCACGGCGATGCCATGGACATCGGCGATATGGGCGACGAAGCGGTCGAGGTCGCGCACCAGGGCTTCGAAACCGGGCGCATCGCCGCGCTCGCCCGGCGAGCGGCCATTGCCGCGCGCGTCCCAGGCGAAAAAGTCGCAGTCGTTGAGGTTCAACTCGCCGACCAGGTGCGCGACCCGGCCGGAATGTTCGTGGCCGCGGTGCAACAGCACGACGGCGCGGCGCGGCTGCCCCGCTGCGGCTTCCGTCGCGGGCCAGTGGCGATAGAACAACTGCGCGTCGTCGAAGCTCGCGTAGTGGCGTTCCTGATGTTCCCTCATCGTTGTTCTCCTTGTCGTTGGCCGACACTGTCTTGCGCGGCATCATGCCGCAAACCGGCGCGCACCCGGCGCACCACGGTCCACACGCACATCAGACCCATCAAGGCGAGCGCGAGTTCCGTAATCGCCGCGCCGATCCAACCGCCGGCGAGCAGGACGCCGAGCAGACCGATGCCGAAGGCGCGGTCACTCTTGCCCATCGGCCCGTCGTAGCGGCGCGGCGCGCCGACCATCAGCCCCAGCACGCCGGCGTACTCCGTCAGTGCGGCCAGCAGCACGAACACGAACAATGGCGCCGGCGCGAGGCCCGGCACCGCGAACAGCGCCAGATACAGGGCGCTGTCGGAGACCACGTCGCACAGCTCGTTGAGGTAGGCGCCCAGGCGCGACTGCTGGCCGAACTCGCGCGCCAGCATGCCGTCGATGGCGTTCATCGCCATGCGCAGGAACATCCACAGCGGCAACAGCGCGAACAGCCAGGGCCGCGCGGCGGCGCCCCAGCCGACCGCTGCGGCAACCGCGAGCGAAACCACGGCCGCCGCGACGGTGACCTGGTTCGCGCTGACGCCCAGCGCATGCAGGCGGCGCACCAGCGGCCGCAGCAGCGCCTGGAAGCGCCCTTTCAAAGCGTAGATCGATGCCATTCCCTGTGCGTTCCATCCTGCCCGGCGTGGGCCGTCGCGCATCAGCTTAGCCGCTGGCCGGGGCGATGACAGTGCCGTGCCCGGCGGCGGCGGCGCGGCCGTCGCGGCGACGCGGAGGTGGGATTGCGTTGCCAGGCGGAAAGGCGAAATCCCCCTGCCCCCTTTTTCAAAGGGGGAACAGCAACAGGCGGGGCTGCGCCTGGCGCCGGCTGAGGACTGGCGATTGGGGACGGGAGAGAGAGACAGAGACTGGAAATTGAAGAACCGCAGCCCCTCCCACGGTTGCCCCGTGGAGAAGAGGGCGGCGCCTGCACAGCAGGCGTGGGGGTTTGCTTTGCCTTGGCCCTTTGCGCCGCAGGCCGTCGAAACTTCGCCGATACCGCCATACCCGCATGAACGGCCGGCGCCCGACGCCCCCGGGGCCTATAATTCCCGCGCCCTTCCGCTGCCCTACCTCCCCGAATGACCTCCGATCGCCTGCCCGGCACGCCGGTTAAAATCCGCCGCGCCCTGCTGTCCGTGTCCGACAAGACCGGTCTCCTCGAACTCGCCCAGGCCCTGGCCGCGCGCGGGGTCGAACTGCTTTCCACCGGCGGCACCGCCAAGGCCATCCGCGACGCCGGCCTGGCCGTGCGCGACGTGTCCGAGGTCACCGGCTTCCCGGAAATGATGGACGGCCGAGTCAAGACCCTGCATCCGCTGGTCCACGGCGGCCTGCTCGGCCGCGCCGGCACCGACGATGCGGTGATGGCCGAACACGGTATCGCCGCGATCGACCTGCTGGTGCTGAACCTGTATCCGTTCGAGAAAGTCGCGGCCAATCCGGCCAGCAGCTTCGACGACATCATCGAGAACATCGACATCGGCGGCCCGGCGATGCTGCGCTCGGCGGCGAAGAATTTCGCCCGCGTAGCCGTAGCGACCGACCCGGCCCAGTACGCCGGCGTCATCGCCGAACTCGACGCCGCCGACGGTGCCCTCAGCGCCAAAACCCGCTTCGCCCTGTCGGTCGCCGCGTTCAACCGCGTCGCCCAATACGACGCCGCGATCAGCAACCATCTTTCGGCGATCGCCGAAGACGGCAGCGCGCAGACCTTCCCGGCCCAGCACAACGCCAATTTCGTCAAGGTCATGGACCTGCGCTACGGCGAAAACCCGCACCAGCAGGGCGCGTTCTACCGCGACCTGTATCCGGTGGCGGGCACGCTGGCCACCTTCACCCAGTTGCAGGGCAAGGAACTGAGCTTCAACAACCTCGCCGACGCCGATGCGGCCTGGGAATGCGTGCGCCAGTTCGAGCGCCCGGCCTGCGTGATCGTCAAGCACGCCAATCCCTGCGGCGTGGCCGAGGGCGTGGCCTGCGGCGACGCCTACGAGCTGGCCTATGCCACCGACCCGACCTCGGCCTTCGGCGGCATCATCGCCTTCAACACCAAGCTCGATGCGGCGACCGCCAAGGTCATCCTCGACCGTCAGTTCGTCGAAGTGCTGATCGCACCCGACTACGAAGACGGCGTGCTCGACTACGCCAAGAAGAAGGCCAACGTGCGCGTGCTGCGCATCCCGCACGGCGACGGCCGCAACCGGCACGACGTCAAGCGCATCGGCTCGGGCCTGCTGATCCAGAGCAGCGATCTGCGCGAAGTCGGCCGCGACGAACTCAAGGTGGTCAGCAAACTCGCCCCGACCGACGCCCAGCTCGCCGACCTGCTGTTCGCCTGGCGCATCGCCAAGTTCGTCAAGTCCAACGCCATCGTCTATGCGCGCGACCATCGCAGCATCGGCATCGGCGCGGGCCAGATGAGCCGCGTGGTCAGCGCCAAGATCGCCGCGCTCAAGGCCGAGGAAGCCGGCTTGATCGTGCCCGGCTCGGTGATGGCCTCCGACGCCTTCTTCCCGTTCCGCGACGGCATCGACGCCGCCGCCGCCGCCGGCATCAAGGCGGTGATCCAGCCGGGCGGTTCGATGCGCGACAACGAAGTCATCGCCGCCGCCGACGAGCACGGCCTGGCCATGGTCTTCACCGGCGTGCGTCACTTCCGTCATTGATCGAACGGCGCGGATGCGTTGCATCCGCGCCGATTCCGAACGCCCGACTTATCGCTGCCGCCCGCTGGCGGCGCCATCCCTGTCATGAACCGACCGTCGCTGCGACATACGCTGGGCCGCTCGATCGCACGCAAGCTGCTCGTGCTGGCGATGCTGTGCGTGGTCATCGCCGGCTGGGCCGGTTGGCAGTATTCGCGCCGGCAGGCGGTCGACAGCGAAACCCTCGGCGACTACCGCGCCGACGGGCGCGCGATCACGCTGTTGCTGGTCGAGCCGGACGTGTCCCTGAACCTCGACGCCGGCTTGCGCCGCGACTCCACCGCACGGCTTGCGCGCGCGCTCGACCGGCGCTTGGCCGACCTGGGTTACCGAACCCAGGCGCTGTCCGCGCGCAGCGACGAAGAACGCTTCGGCCTGACCGCGCAAACCAGCGCGCGCACCGCGGCGATCCAGCACCAGGCTCGCACCGCCCAGACGATCCGCGAAGTCGGCGCACCGGTGCTGCGGGTGTCGCTCGACGGCATGAAGCGCGACGGCCGCGAAATCGCCGAACAGGCCTACCGCATCGAACTGCTCGACCCGCAGACCCTGCAGCCGGCCTGGCGCGCGACCCTGACCTGGCGCGAGGGCCGCTACCAATCGCTGGCCCTGCTCTGGCACTTGCGCCACAACCGTCTGCCGCCGCCGCTGTGGGACAGCCTGGCCGACCTGGCCATGGCGCGGATGCGCGAGGACGGCGTGATCCGGGCCGAGGCGCTGATCCAGTAGCGCGCGGTCGCGCACCTTGCTTTCAGGGTAGGAGCGGCGCAAGCCGCGACCGCTCGAAGCCCGGCCTCTCGAACGCGACACACTCCTCCGTAGCGGCGTCCCTCCCGCTGGACCACCTCTCCGGCCGGAGGTCGCGGCTTGCGCCGCTCCTACCCAGAGCCTCGCTGCGCCGGGTTTGTCGTGCAGCGGTCGCCCCGCCCCCTGCCAGCGCGTAAAATCGGCGGCTGTTGTCCTTACCCCCGCTGGAGCACGCATGAAGATCCTCGTTATCGGTTCCGGCGGACGCGAGCACGCGCTGGCCTGGAAGCTGGCCCAGTCGCCGCGCATCGACGAGGTGCTGGTGGCGCCCGGCAATGCCGGCACCGCGCACGAGGAGAAATGCCGCAACGTCGCGGTCGCCGCCACCGACATCGACGGCCTGCTCAAGCTCGCCGCCGATGAAGGCGTGGCGCTGACCGTGGTCGGCCCGGAGGCGCCGCTGGTCGCCGGCGTGGTCGACCGCTTCCGCGCCGACGGCCGACGCATCTTCGGACCGACCGCCGCCGCAGCTCAGCTCGAAGGCAGCAAAGCCTTCGCCAAGGACTTCCTGGCCCGGCACGGCATCCCGACCGCGTACTACGCGGTGCACACCGAGGTCGATGCCGCCCTCGCCTACCTGCGTGAGAAAGGCGCGCCGATCGTGGTCAAGGCCGACGGCCTGGCCGCCGGCAAGGGCGTCATCGTCGCCATGACCCTGGACGAGGCCGAAGCCGCCGTCATCGACATGCTCTCGGGCAACGCCTTCGGCGCCGCCGGCGCACGCGTGGTGATCGAGGAATTCCTCGACGGCGAAGAAGCCAGCTTCATCTCGATGGTCGACGGCAAGCACGCATTGCCGATGGCGACCTCGCAGGACCACAAGCGCGTCGGCGACGGCGACACCGGCCCCAACACCGGCGGCATGGGCGCCTACTCGCCGGCGCCGGTTGTCACGCCCGACGTGCACGCACGCGTGATGCGCGAGGTGGTGATGCCGACCGTCGACGGCATGATCGCCGACGGCGTGCCGTTCACCGGCTTTCTCTATGCCGGCCTGATGATCGACCAGGCCGGTGCGCCCAAGGTCATCGAATTCAACGTGCGCTTCGGCGACCCGGAAACCCAGCCGGTGATGCTGCGCCTGGAGTCCGACCTGCTCGACCTGGTCGAAGCCGCGCTCGACGGCAAGCTCGATAGCGTGCAGGCGCAGTGGAGCCCGCGCCCCTCGCTCGGCGTGGTCATGGCCGCGGCGAACTACCCGGAAACGCCGCGGGCCGGCGACGTCATCCACGGCCTGACCGCGCCGCAGCCGCCGCACGCCAAGGTGTTCCAGGCCGGCACCCAACTCGGCCCCGACGGCGAAGTGCTGACCGCCGGCGGCCGCGTCCTGTGCGTCTGCGCCCTCGGCGACGACGTCGCCCAGGCCCAGCGCGAGGCCTACACCGCCCTCGCCAAGATCCGTTGGGACGGCGAATTCCACCGCAACGACATCGGCTGGCGCGCGATCGAACGCGAACAGGCGGCGAAGGCCTGACCGCATCTTGCAGGCGCGGCATCCGCGTCACGCCGCTCCCTGTGTAGGAGCGGCGTAAGCCGCGACCGCGACCTCGCGACTCACCTCGCTCCTACACAACGCGACGCAGCAAAGGGTAGGAGCGGCGCAAGCCGCGACCGCGGAACGCGCAGAAACCACAAGGCCGTCGCGATCGATAGACATCACGACCGCTACGCCGTATTCGCACCGCCGAACCACTCGTTCAACGCCTCGTTCAACCCAGCATCGCTCCCATCGCCCACCCAGGCCACATACCCATCCGGCCGTATCAATACCGCCGTCGGCGCCGTCACCGCACCTAAGGCCGGCAACTCCCAGACACCGTCGTAACGAGCCTCGATCGCACGAACCCGGTCCGCCCAAGGCCCGATATCGACGGCATCAGATGCACCGAAATCGAGCAACACCGGCCGAGCCCCGTGCAACAGCGCATACACCCGCATCGGCCCACCGGCGACGAACAGATCCAGATCGGGCATCCGCCGCCCAAGCAGCGGATGCCCTTCGCCGAGTCCGTAGCGAACATCCAACCCCGACAACATCGCCGCAAACCGCCGGCGCGGCTCGTCCATTCCGAGCAACTCGGCCACGGTCTCGCGCAACGCCGTCGTACGCTCGTCGCCGCGCCGCAGCGCGATCGACGCCATGGTCGTGCGCAACACCCGCGCCGCGACCGGGTGACGCTCGGCGTGATAGCTGTCGAGCAGGCTCTCCTGCGATATCCCCTTCACCACCTGCGCCAGCTTCCAGCCCAGGTTCACCGCATCCTGCATGCCGAGCTGCAACCCCTGCCCGCCATCCGGCGCGTGCACATGCGCGGCGTCGCCGGCCAACAGCACGCGCCGCTCGCGATAGGCCGCGGCCTGCCGCGTCGCATCGGTGAAACGCGAAATCCAGACCGGGCTGTGCACGCCGTAATCGCTCCCGCACACCGCGATCAAGGCCGCGCGCAAATCCTCCAGCGTCGGCTCGCCAACGGCCCCGACCTGCGCTTCGGTCAGCATCACCCGCACCGGCCCGGTGTCGCCGTAGATCACTTCGCCGTTGCGGATCTCGTAGTCCACCCGACCGAAGGAGTGGATACCGAAGCCACTGCGATGGATGCCCAAGGGCGGCGTCTGCGCCATCTCGACCTCGGCGATCAGATGGCTGGTCGTCGCGTCCCAACCGGGAAAATCGATGCCGGCCGCTTTGCGCACCCGGCTGCGTCCACCATCGCAGCCGACCAGATACTGCGCACGCAAGCTCGTACCATCGAACAGCGCGACCTCGACGCCAGCCTCGTCCTGCACCAAGTCGCTTACCTCGCATCCGCGATAGACCGTGACCCCGAGCCCGTCGACCCAGTCGGCGAGAATGCGTTCGATATGGTTCTGCCACAGGCCGAGTCCGTAGGGATGACGGGTCGGAAAGCCGCCCAGATCCAACATGACCCCAGCGAAGCCGGTGACCTGCGCCACCTGTCCCTCAACCAGAAACCGATCCACGATCCCGCGCTGATCCAGCACTTCGAGCGTGCGCGCATGCAGCCCGCCCGCACGCGACCCGGCCAGCTCCTGGGTCGCACGCCGCTCGACGATCGCCACGTCGATCCCCGCCAAGGCCAACTCGCCCGCCAACATCAACCCGGTCGGCCCGCTACCGGCGATGACCACGGCGTGCCCGCTTGCCGCGTTCGGCTCGCGCCCGTCATGCGCGCACGCCTCGCGGTCATGAATATCCGTCGCCGCTTCGCCGGAGCGCCCCTCACGGCCCTGTTCCCGCACCGCCCACTTCGATAGCCACATGCTCATAGCTCGTCTCCCGGTTCCGTAGCCTCGCTACGGCGGGCGATTGAGCACCACGCCCGGGGGCTTGCCGCAAGCCCCCAGTCGACTAAGATATTGACAGGGACGGAGCTGCCTCCTTTCCCGAAAGCGCCCCCGCTCTGTAAAGGCCTGCACCTTGCAGGAGCGGCGTGAGCCACGACCAAAGGACGCACGGAGCCCGCAGCCTCATCGCCGCACAGCGAGGCTGCACCCCACAGGGGTAGGAGCGGCGCAAGCCGCGATCAAGGGACGCGCACAGTCGCAGCCTCATGGCCACGCATCGACGCCACGCCCCTCACGACAAGGCCGCGCAGCCGCAGGCCTGCTGGCGTTCCTATCGATCAACGAAGCCCTGACGCGCCCCCTGCGAAAGCCGGTTCGGCGCTTACTTCGGCAAAGCCGAACCGCCACAACCTTCGGTCGCCCGCCTCAAACGAAGATCGCGAGAGGCCGGCGTCAATGCGTCGTACCCGCCGCTTCCTCAGGCGCCGGCTGCAAGGCCACCACCACGACCTCCAACTCGGCGATCTCCTTCTCCAGGGCGTCGTACAACTCGCCCTGCCGCGTCATCAGTTCCTCGATGTTTTCCGCCTGCTTGAGCTTCTTCAACTCGCCGTCGAACAGCAGCCACTGCGCGGTCAACTGCTCGACGTAGTTCTTGGCGTAATGACGCATTTCCTTGAGCTGGTTCAGCGCCGCATTGACCTGATCCAACGGTGTCTTGGTATCCGCAGACATACCGAGCTCCTCTTCGCCAGGGTGTCGAACTCAGGGTAATGAGGCCATGCAGGCTCGATGTGAAATTCCGCGCACCGCCCTGCACCCATTCAGCCTATGAACGTTCACCCGACGCCGACATTTCCGAACGCGCCATCGGGACCATGCCAGACTTGGCGCGAACCTCAAAACGGCTGCGCCGCAGCCGATACGGGAGTCAGATCATTCATGGGACCGTTTCGAGACGGATGGACGAAGCAAGACGTCGAAGCCGCAATCGCACGCGGGTTGCCCGAGGAACTCCTGTACGTCCCCATCGTCATCGGTATGGATCCGCCCGACTGCGGGTGGGCGGAAGCGATCTGTCTGTCGCTGGCCGGGCACCCGGACTTCAACGTCAGAGGCAATGCCGTCCTCGGGCTTGGTCATCTTGCCCGTACTTGCCGCCGCCTCGACCTGGTGGCCGCCGTTCCCGCGATCGCCGCGGCCTTGCGCGACGACAACGCGCATGTCCGCGGCCAAGCCGACAACGCCGCGGACGACCTGCTTCATTACCTCGGAGTCCGGGTGCCGGGCCACGTCTCTTAGAGAGCCGTCCGCGCTCAGCTATCGCGACCAGGCGACCGATGCCGAAACATCGGCATGCGGCGAGTGCCATCGGGCACGACGCGCTAACCAACGCCCTCTTACACTGCCGGTCAATTTTTCAAGCCGAGGACACCGCACCCATGTCGCCGACGATCGCGCAAGGCGCTTATGCCGCCATGAAGCTGGGCGAGGCCCTGGCGATCCTGGTCGGGGCCTGGCTCCTGACCACGCTGCTGCGTCAGTTGGTGCGGCGGGTCTGCGTTCGCTACGACATCGCGCCTGCGTTCGGGCTGGGGCTGCGGCGGGTGCTCAGCACCTTGATCTACATCAGCGCGCTGCTGCTGTTCCTCAATCGGCTCGGCATTTCCGGCTCGGTGGTGTGGACGACGCTGACCGGTTTCGTCGCGGTCGGCGCGGTGGCATTCTTCGCCGCCTGGAGCGTGTTGTCGAACATCTTCTGCGCGTTCCTGATCCTGACCACGCGGCCGTTCCGCTTGTACGACCACATCGAGGTGCTGGAGAACGGCGACAAGCCGGGGCTGCGCGGGCGGGTGGTCGACATCAACTTCATCTACACGACCCTGCAGGAAGTCCACGGCGACGGCGAGGACTCGGTGCTGCAGGTGCCCAACAGCCAGTTTTTCCAGCGCACCACGCGGCGTTGGCGGCAGGAACCGGCGTGGGCGCGGGCAGCGCGGGAAAAGACCGAACACGCGGCGGACTGGCAGGATGCGGCGGGGCGTTGAGCGAGGTTAGTCCTAAACGGCAGCGGTCGCTGTTGCCCCAGTCGGGAAAGTAAGCGGCGTCTGCACAGCAGACGCGGGGGATTCAAGTTTTTGCTATCGCCTTGCGCCAGAGCAAAAGCAAATCCCCCTGCCCCCTTTTCAAAGGGGGAACGGCAAAAACAGTGATGGCGTACGAGGCGATGCCAGCAGCTGGGTCACAGCGCGCCGACGTCGACGATGGCCTGCGCGAACGCCTCCGGCGCTTCCTGCGGCAGGTTGTGGCCGATGCCGCCTTGCAGTTCGCGGTGCGCGTATGGGCCGGTGAACTTGCGGGCATAGGCCGCGGCCGGCGGGTGGGGCGCGCCGTTGGCGTCGCCCTCCAGGGTGATGGTGGGCACGGCGATGGCCGGCGCCTGGGCCAGCCGCGCTTCGAGCTCGTCGAATTGCGCCTCGCCCTGGGCCAGGCCGAGGCGCCAACGGTAGTTGTGGATCACCACCGCGACATGGTCTGGGTTGTCGAACGCGGCGGCGCTGCGCTCGAAGGTCGCGTCGTCGAAGCGCCATTGCGGCGAGGCCAGCCCCCAGATCAGACGCGAGAATTCGCGCCGGTGCTGCGCATAGCCGCGCTCGCCGCGTTCGGTGGCGAAGTAGAACTGGTACCACCACTGCAGCTCGGCCTTCGGCGGCAAGGGCGCCTGGTTGGCCTGCTGGCTGCCGATCAGGTAGCCGCTGACCGAGACCAGGCCCTGGCAGCGTTGCGGCCACAGCGCGGCCAGGATCGCGGCGGTGCGCGCGCCCCAGTCGCAGCCGCCGACGATAGCCGATTCAATGCCGAGCGCGTCGAGCAAAGCGATGGCGTCGGCGGCGAGCGCGGCCTGCTGGCCGTTGCGCGGGGTGTCGACGGACAGGAAGCTCGTGGCGCCGTAACCGCGCAGATAGGGAACGATGACTCGATAGCCCTGCGCGGCCAGCCGCGGTGCGACCTCGGCATAGGTGTGGATGTCGTAGGGCCAGCCGTGCAACAGCAGCACCGGCCGGCCGTGGCGCGGGCCGAGTTCGGCGTAGCTGACGCGCAGCACGCCGGCGTCGATCTGCTTGAGCGGGCCCCAGGCGGCCGCAGTGGCAGCACGACGTGGACCAACGGCGCCGGCGGGCGCGGCGAAGGCGGATCCGACGGCGCCGAGTGGAGCGGCGAGCAGGGCCAGGGCGGCGCCGCCGAGCAGGCTGCGGCGTTGCGGGTCGTGTGGGCGGTCGGTCGGTGCGGCGATCATGGCGGGCTCCTGGCGCGGTGGGCGGACCAGGGCATTCGACCGTGGCGGGGTATCCGGCGCGTGTCTGCGGCCACGGGGTTTTGTATGCGAGCCGGGCGGGGACGGGCGCGGATACATTGGGATACACAAAGGCCGCGGGGCGCGGCTTCGAACGCGGCGCGGGGAGGGCACCTTGCGCGGTTCTTTGGAGGCGAGAGCCAATCCTCCCTACCCCCTTTTCAAAGGGGGAACTGCAAAGGCGGGTCGAGGCGGGCAGCCATCGCAGCGTGGCGGGACCGCCGTGGTAAAGGCGTTGCGGCTTGGCGCTTGGGTTTGACCTCGTAGCTTCGGGGTCTACTTTTCCGCTACTCCGCCCATTCCCGCTACACGGCGCAGGGACGGGTTTGTTAGGCTCGCCCGGCGAATCCTTCGCGCGAGCCGCACATCGACGTGCGGGTTTGATCGGACAAGCAGGACGGCATGGCGCACAACCAGTTCGCGTTGCTCACCCAACGGCGTTTCCTGCCGTTCTTCCTGACCCAGGCCCTGGGCGCCTTCAACGACAACGTCTACCGGCAAGCCATCATCGGCCTGCTGTTCTATCTCGGCGTCAGTCCCGAGCAGCGCACGCTGTACACCAATCTCGCGCCTGCGCTGTTCATCCTGCCCTACTTCCTGTTCTCGGCGACCGCGGGGCAGATCGCCGAGCGGCTCGAAAAGCACAAGCTGATCCGCATCACCACCGCCATGGAAATCGCGATCATGTCGCTGGCCGCGGTCGGCTTCCTGACCCAGAACCTGCCGGTGCTGCTGATCGCGCTGTTCGGCACCGGTCTGCAATCGACGCTGTTCGGCCCGGTCAAGTATTCGATCCTGCCCTCGGTGCTCAAGCCCGAGGAACTCACCGGCGGCAACGGCCTGGTCGAGATGGGCACTTCGATCTCGATCCTGGTCGGCATGATCTTCGGCGGCCTGATCTTCAAGCTCGCCGGGAGCCACGGCCCGGTGGTCGCGGCCAGCGCCATCGTCGCCCTGGCGATCACCGGCAACATCGTCAGCCGCCTGATCCCGCGCGCCGACGCCGGCGAACCCGGGCTCAAGATCAACTGGAACCCGATCCCCGAGTCGGTCAAGGTGCTGCGCATGACCCGGCGCCAGCCGGCGGTGCGCAATTCGGTACTCGGCGTGTCGTGGTTCTGGTTCGTCGGCACGGTGCTCACCTCGCAGCTGCCGACCTACGCCGTCGACAACCTCGGCGGCGCCGAAACGCTGTACATCTTCGCCCTGGCCCTGTTCTCGGTCGGCACCGGCGTGGGCTCGATGCTGTGCGAGCGGCTGTCGGCGCGCACCGTCGAAATCGGCCTGGTGCCGCTCGGCGCGTTCGGCATGAGCGCCTTCATGGTCGACCTGTTCTTCGCCCGCAGCGGCGCGGCCACGGTCAGCGGCCTGGAAGTCGCCGGTTTCGTGAGCCAGCCCGGCGCGTGGCGGATCATGATGGATCTGGTCGGCATCGGCGTGTTCGCCGGTTTCTTCGTCGTGCCGCTGTTTGCCCTGATCCAGAACCGCACGCCGAAGAACGAGCTGTCGCGCGTGATCGCCGGCATGAACATCCAGAACGCGGCTTTCATCGTCCTGGCCGCGGTACTCGGCGTGGTCGTGCAGAAGTTCTTCCACTGGACCATCCCGCAGATCTTCCTGGCCCTGGCGATCGCCAACGCGGTGGTCGCGATCTACATCTTCACGATCGTGCCCGAGTTCCTGATGCGCTTCCTGAGCTGGGTGCTGGTACGCACGCTGTACCGGCTGCGGGTGTCGGGCACCGAACGCATCCCCGACGAAGGCGCGGCGCTGGTGGTGTGCAACCACGTCAGCTACATGGACGCGCTGATCCTCAGTGCGAGCATCCCGCGGCCGGTGCGCTTCGTCATGTACTACAAGATCTTCAACATCCCGGTGATGAGCTGGATCTTCCGCACCGCCAAGGCGATCCCGATCGCCGGCGCGAAGGAGAACCCGGAGGTGATGCGGCGCGCGTTCGAGGAAATCGAGGCCGCGCTCGACGACGGCCAGTTGGTCGGCATCTTCCCCGAGGGCGCCCTGACCAAGGACGGCGAGATCGCCAAATTCAAGTCCGGCGTCGAACACATCCTCGACAAACGGCCGGTGCCGGTGATCCCGATGGCGCTGCGCGGCATGTGGTCGAGCATGTGGAGCCGACGCAACGCGCGCGCCGAAGGCGGACGCCTGGCGCGGATGCGGGTGCCGCGGCGTTTCCGCGCCCATGTCGAAGTGGTCGCCGACGCGCCGGTGCAGGCAGAAACGGTCAGCGCCGAATCGCTGGAAGCCCAGGTGCGCGCGCTGCGCGGCGAGCGCGCCTGAGCGACGGCAGTCGGGCTGCCTATCGGCCGAAATCGGGCCGCGAACGCCCGGCCGGGAGTGCCGGGCCACAAGGCGCGCTGATAGGATGCCCCGACCGCCGCGCTGCGGCATCCATCGTTCGAGAAAGGGGATCTCATGAATCAGCCGTCCGCCGGAGCACCGGTTTCGCCGTACCCGAATTACCTCGCCTGGTCGATCACGGTCACCGTGTTGACGTTCTGCCTGTGCTGCATGGTCGGCTCGATCCCCGGCATCGTGGCGATCGTCTACGGCAGCCAAGTCAACAGCAAGTTCGCTTCCGGCGACGAAGCCGGCGCGCGCCGCGCTTCGGAGAACGCGAAGATCTGGACCTGGGTCTGCACCGGCCTGGCCGTGCTCGGCCTGATCTGGATGATCGTGTCGTTCTTCATCAACGGCGCCTCCTTCCTGTACGGCGATGCGCTGCAGGAATTCCAGCGCATGCAGACGCGCTGATCGCCTCAAGCATCGTCGCAGCGACACCATGAAACCCGGATCGCGCCACCTCGCGCTCGCCGCGACCGCCGCAGCCTCCACGGCCGCGGCGGCCGCCGGCGTGTGGGTGTTGCGGCGCTTCGATCCCAGCGCCGCCGGCAGCCCGCTGCCGGGTTGTTTGTTCTACCAGTTCACCGGTTTGTACTGCCCGGGCTGCGGCATGACCCGCGCCTTGCACGCGCTGGTGCACGGCGATCTCGCCCAGATGATGGCGATGAACCCGTTGTTGCCCTTGTTGATCATCGCGGTGCCCTTGCTGGCGCTGCAGGGCTTCGGTTATCGGCTGCCGTTGCCGAAGGCGGTCGTCGCCACCCTGATCAGCGCGAAATTCTGGATCGGCCTGCTACTGGGCTTCTGGTTGCTGCGCAACCTGCCGTGGTGGCCGTTCGCCTGGCTCGCGCCGGGCTGATCGCGCGCCGCCTCGCGGCTCAAAAACGATACGTCGCGCTGACCAAGTAATAGCGCCCGACCGGATCGTCGTCGACGATGCTGTAGCCGCCCGGGCTTTCGTCGTAATTGACCGGCGTGTGGTCGCTCAGATTGCTGACGTTGAGGCTTAGCAGCCAGTGCTCGAAGCCGCCGTAGGCGATGTTCAGGTCGGTCACCGTCGCGCTCGGCGTGCGGCATTTGCCGCTGACCTGCCAGGTCTTGTAACAGCTCTTGGTGGGGTCGCCGAAATCGACCTTGGCCGGCCCCATGTAGCGCAGGTTGAGGGTCGTGATCCAGTTGCGGTAGCTCCACTGCACGCTGCCGAGCGCGCTGCGGTTCGGCGTGGTGTAGCCGGCGTAGTCGAGCGCGTCGACCTTCGGGTGCGAGCGGCGGATCAAGTGATCGAGGTAGTGGCCGTTGAGGCGCAGGGCGAACTTGCCCAGGCGCGCGGTCTCGAAACGGTAGTCGGCATCGAACTCCCAACCGCGTACGTCGGTGCTGCCGACGTTGTCGAGGTACATGTTGACGCCGATCAGGTAACCGTCGGAATCGCGCACCAGGGCTTCGGGGTACAACTCCGGCCGCTGCAGCGAGTTGATCACCAGGATCTCGTTGTTGCGGCGGATGCGGTAGTGGTTGACGCTCAGGCTGAAAGCGTCGGTCGGCGACCAGATCATGCCGAGCGTGCGGCTGTGCGAGGTTTCCGGCTTGAGCTTGGAATTGACGGTGGCGTGCTTGTCGACCTGGCAACTGGTTTCGCTGAGCTGGATCAGGCAGGGGTCGGTGACCGGGTTCCACGGCACGATCGCGGTGTCGCCGAAGGTCATCGGCCGGCGCATCTCGAACAGGGTCGGTGCGCGATAGCCTTCGCCGACCGAGCCGCGCAAGGTCAGGCTTTGCAGCGGCGACCATTTGAACCCCGCCTTCGGCGAGACCCGGCTGCCATGGCCGCCGTTGTGGTCGACGCGCCAGGCGGCATCGATCGACAGGCTCTCGTGCAGCGGCAGATTCATCTCGGTGTACAGCGCCGAGTCGTAGCGGTGCGAATTGCGCGCTTCCATCTTTTGCGCCAGGGCCACCTCGCCGCGCATGAACGCCCCGCCGGGACGGCTGCGCAGACGTTCGCGCCGCGCCTCGGCGCCGACCGCGACGGTCGCATCGCCGCCGGGCATCGCGAACACCGGGCCGTCGAAATTGGCGACCACGCTGTCGAGAATGACTTCGCCGCCGAGGGTGTTCTGCGGCGCGATCTCCTCGAGCACCTCTTCGGTATTGCCTTTCTTGGTGAAGCTGAATTTTTCCGCCTCGACCGCTTCTTCGAGCTTGGGCTCGTCGATCAGGCCGTCGATGCGGTTGAGCACCTTGTTGCGGCGCTGGGCCAGGCTGAGGTCCCACTCCCAGCGTCCGCGATAGCCGCGGAACCCGAGGGTCGAATCGCGGGTGGTGGTGGTGGTGCGGTTGCGCACCGGCCCGACCTCGGAAAAGGCGTAGGCCAAGGGCAGAATCGGCATCGGCGCGAACGCGTCGGGGCTGTCGTCGGGCAGGTTCACCAGGCCGAAGAACGGCGCGTTCTGCATCTCCAGGGCCACCCGGGTCGCGCGCACGTCGGCGTAGATTTCGCTGTGGCTGCCGACGGGCTGGCGGTAGTGGCCGTAGAAGGCGTTGCTGGTGATGCCCGGCTGCAGGCTGACGTAGCGGGCGCGGTCGAGGCTGCAGGCCTGGCCTTCGCTGCCGGCGTCGAGGTCTTCGCAACCCTTGATGGGAATGTAGTAATTGCCGAAGTAATAGCCGAACGGAATGCGCGCATCCTGCAGCCCGGTGTCTTCCTGATTGACCGTACTCCAGTCGCGCTGGCTGCCGACCAGGGGGTTGCGGGTGAAGTGATCGGCGCTGAGGAAGACGTTGCCGCCGCCGCGGGTCTGCAAGCCGAGATTGACCGACAAGCGCTGCTGCTCGGCGTCGCCGCGCTCGGACGCGCCGAAATTGGCGGTGACTTCGCCGCCGCTGTAATCCTTCTTGAGGATGATGTTGACCACGCCGGCCATGGCGTCGGCGCCGTAGATGGCCGAGGCGCCGCCGTGCAGGATCTCGATGCGGTCGATCATGCTCAACGGGATGCCGTTGAGATCGCTGAGCGCGCCCATGTCGGTGGAGACCAGGCCGTAGTTCGCGATGCGCCGGCCGTCCACCAGGAACAGCGTCGCGCGCGGGCCCAGCGAGTACAGGCTCGACGAGGCCGCCGCGGCCGAGGGCACCTGCGAGGCGCCGCCGGCGGTGGCGACGTCGCGCGGATGGTGGCCGGTCATGCCCGGCATCAGCCGCAGCAGGTCGAACAGGGTCTGGTGCCCGCTCGAGCGGATTTGCTCGCGGGTGATGATGGTCAGCGGGGTCGAGGTTTGGAAGGCCGAACGCGGGATGCGCGTGCCGGTGACGTGCACGGTGTCGAGCTGGGTCGGTGACCCCGGACCGGAGGTGTCCCGTCGCACGGTCGCACGAGGCGCCGCGACCGGTCGCGGGCGCGGCACGACCTGCAGCAAGTAGGTATTGGCGTTTACGGCCACCGCCGTGAGGCCGGTGCCCTGCAGCAAACGGGCCAATGCGTCGCGCGCCGAGACATGGGCGTTCAGGCCGCTGCTGCGACGGTTCGCGACCAACGACGGGGAATAGAGAATCTGTACGCGGCTTTGGGCCGCGAAGGCATTGAGTGCGTCATCCAGAGCGCCGGCCTGGATGCGGTAGCCATCTGCAGTGAAATCGCCTTTGGGAGCCTGATGGGCCCCGACTTCAGGCGCGAATGTCAGCGCGACGGAAACGATGAACGCATAGGAAATCTTGACCATCCACCAACCGCATCGATCAGACCAGAGCGGAACTCGGCGCCCCCCTGTTGACGGCGCTGTCCAACCATAGCATCGACGCGGCCCACGCAGGCCGGGTCAGCCGGATTTGCGGCGCAGGACGATGTCGCCGTCGTCGTTCGGCTCGCCCTTCAGCGACCAACCGCGTTCCAGGACCTCCAGCAGCGAGGCCTGGTCGCCGATGTGGAACACGCCGCTGACCGGGATCGCGCCCAGGCCGGGCTCGGCCAGGCGCAGCTTGGTGGCCGAATAGCGGTTCATTTCCAGCAGCAGGGCGTCCAGGCGGCGGTTCTTGAATACCAGGTTGCCGGCCGGCCAGGCCTGTGCGGCCTTGATGTCCAGGGGTTCTGCGGCGCCGAGACGGCCGCTGTCGTCGTAGCTGAGTTGCTGGCCGGGTTGCAGGGTGCTCGAGGCCTGGGCGACGCCGCCGGAGACGATCACCGAGCCCTCGATCAGGCCGACGCTGACCACCGCGTCGGTCTTCTCGACCTGGAAGGTGGTGCCGATGTCGCGGATCTCGCCGCGGCCGGCCTTGACCAGGAAGGGACGCGCCGGATCGGCGGCGACCTCGAACCGGACCCGGCCGCGGTCGAGCACGACCTCGCGGCCGCGCTCGCTGAAGCGCGCGACGATCGCCGAATCGGTGTCGAGCAATACCCGGGTGCCATCGGCCAGGCGCAGCGAACGCTGCTCGCCGATCGCGGTGGCATGGCGTTCGTCGGCGACCGGCGCCGGCGCGGTGCGCAGCCAGGTCACGCCGACCACGGTAGCGACCAGCAAGGACGCGGCCAACGCGGTCGGCGCCCACCAGCGCGAACGCGCCGCTTCGCGACCGGTGGCACGCCAGGCGATGCGCGCGGCCGCCTGCAGCATTTCGTCGTTGGCCAAGGCCGCGGCCAGCTGATGAGTGCGCTCGGCCCGCACGTATTCGTCGACGTGTTGCGGCGACTCGTCGAGCCAGCGATCGAACTCGGCGCGTTCCTGCGCCGTGCACTCGGGCGACGCGAGCCGCGCGACCCACGCTTCGGCGCGGCCTTCGCCGGAAAGCGCCGTGTTCGGATCCATCGATGTGGAAGTTGATGTCTTCATGGTGCTTGTAAGGTCTCGAAGCCGCTGTCCTTCATGCGTGCGCGCAAAAGCGCGAGCGCCCGGCCGATATTCTTCTCCACTGCCTTTACAGAAATACCGCAATGGCGCGCGATCTGTGTGTAACTCATGCCGTTGATGCGATTGAGTAGATAGATCTGTCGACTACGCATCGGTAATTGCATGATCGCTGCACGCACCAGCGCCAGTTCCTGCTCGGTCGCCACGCGCTGATCGTGCGTGGGTTCCTGCGAAGGCAGCGCGTGATAGTCCTCGTCGAGGCTGACGTGCTCGGGCGCATGCCGGGTTTTCTGGCGGCGTCCGCGGTCGTTGAGCGCGTTGATCGCGATGCGGTACATCAGGATCTTCAGCGCTTCGGCCGGCTGGTCGCGATAGCGCAGCATGCGCATCATCGTTTCCTGGGCGATGTCTTGCGCATCCTCGTGCGTCGCCGCGGATTTGCGCAGAAACGCGATCAGCGGCTCGCGATGCTCTCGCAGGAAGACGATGAAATGATCGTCGTCCTGGCGCGTCGGAGCGGGATGGTTCGCCGCTGGAGAATCCTGACCCACGTCCACCTTCGTCCACGCTCCAGGAAATTGCTTCGATACTAGCCCAGGCGCGTCGGCTGGGT
Source organism: Lysobacter antibioticus (assembly GCF_001442535.1). NCBI lineage: Bacteria > Pseudomonadati > Pseudomonadota > Gammaproteobacteria > Lysobacterales > Lysobacteraceae > Lysobacter > Lysobacter antibioticus. The sequence goes on from NZ_CP013141.1 coordinate 2,477,271, forward strand.
GAACGAAGCCCTGGCCGTCGTGCGCGGCGATGCCAGGCGCGAAACCGGCGTGGATGATGGACGTGAAGCGATTCACCAGATCGAGTCCTCCGCAAACGTGAGGGCGCGCAGGCGCGATGCGGGACCGCACGCCTTACAGGGGTTCAGATCGTGACCGCCGGACTCCTGTATCGCGTAACGGGTGCTGCATCGCTCTGTCGCCGGAACCGTGCTGTTTGCCGCAGCCGCGCTCGGCAGCGCGGCCGGTCGCCAAGGCGCCCGCAGCGCGCGGGTCGGTCCGCCGCTAAGGCAGGACCGGCGTTCGATCCGCCGGCCCGGCCGGGGGGAACGCACTACTCGCGCGGCTCGCAGGATTCCTGGAAACCTGACCGTACAAACGCAGGCCGAGCGGCGCCTCCCTACCCCCATCCATGCGGGGGCGTCGGTTTCGGCTAAACGGTCTCAATCGGCAAACCGGCGGCGCTCGCCTCAGGCGACGAAACCGGCGATCACGAACAGCGCCAGGACCGCCAGCCAGACCAACAGGCTGCGCCAGACCAGGCTCATCGCGTCGCGCAGCTCGGGCGCCTCGGACGCGGCCAGGGCGACGGCGGTGCTCGCCACGCCGGATTCATCGACATAGTCCGCGGCCTCTTCGGCCAGCTCGCATTTCACGCTGGCGCGGGCGACGGCGCCGAGGAAGCGGTTGTCGAGGCTGAAACGCGCCCCGCCCGATTCGCGCCAGGCGCCGAGCACGGTGTCGAAATTGCCGACCAGGGCCAGCGCCAGGGTCAACAATTGGGCCACCGGCCAATCCAACAGCGCCAACGCAGTGCGCGCGCCGGCCAGGGTCTCGCCGGGCAGATGGCGCGAGGCCTCGCCTTCGGCGGCCAAGGCCACCAGGCGGTAACCGAGCGCGCCGACCGGGCCGAGCAGGAGGAACCAGAACAACACCCCGAACCAGCGCCGCAGGGCGTTGCGGAACACCGCTTCGACCAGGGAGCCGCCATCGAGCGAGGGCGTGCCGCCTTCGGGCCAGAACCGCGCCGCGGCTTCGCGCCGGCTGTTGAGGTCGCGCGCCGAGGCCAGGGCTTCGACGTCCTGGTCGAGGTCGCGCGGGCCCCAGGCATAAAACAGCACGATGACGCCGAACAGCAGCCCGCCGAGCCCGATCAAAGGTTCGTCGAGGGCCAGTTGGAACAGGGTCACCGCGAGCAGCGGCGGCACCACGGCCAGGACCAGGCCCCAGCGTCCGCGCCAGAAACTGTCTTCCGGAAAGCGGCTGTCGATCCAGCGCAGCCAGTCGCTGTACCAGCCGTAGTGACGCACCGACGCGGCCAGCGACTGAGCAAGATGGCCGAGCACGAGTGCGACGACGGCGGCGATCAGCGTGACTGACATTGCGACAACGTTCCTGGCATGGCGAAAAAATCCCGGTCCGATCTGTCCGGGATTCTAGCGCGACCGCGCGACACCGCGACTGTGGGCGACCGTAACGGCGATGCATCGGCTCCGTACCGCCGCGCATGTCGCGAGCGCGCGGGCCACGCCTCTCGGGAATGCATCCCTTGCCGGGATCAACGCCCGGCGTCCGCCTCGGCGGCCAGGCGCCATTGGTCGATCAGCCAGCGCGAGATCGAGATGCTCGGCGACAACAGCGGGCCGTCGTCCTCGAGCGCGGCATCGCGCTCGCTCGGCGCGGACGCGGCATCGCGCTCGCTCGGCGCGGACGCGGCATCGCGCTCGCCGGGCGCGGGCGCGGCAGAGCGTTCGCCGCGCGCCGACGCGGCACGAATCTCGTCGAGGGTGAACCAGCGCGCCTCTTCGAGCTCGTCGCCGACTTGCGGCTCGTCGGGCTCGGCCAGTGCGGCGAAGCCGAGCATCAGCGCACCCGGGAACGGCCACGGCTGCGAACCCAGGTAACGGCAACTGCGCACGCGCACGCCGGTTTCTTCCAGCACTTCGCGGGCGACGGTCTGCTCCAGCGACTCGCCGGGTTCGACGAAGCCGGCGATCACCGAATAACGCCGTGCCGGCCAACCGGTCTGCCGGCCGAGCAACAAACGCGAGCCGTCGCTGACCGCGACGATCACCGCCGGGTCGGTGCGTGGGTAGTGTTCGCTGCCGCATTGGCCGCAACGGCCGAGCCAGCCGGCGCGCGAGAAGGCGATCTCGCCGCCGCATACGCCGCAATGGCGATTGCGGCTGCGCCAGTGCTGCAGGGCCCGGGCCTGGGCGAACACGCTGGCTTCGAGCATCGGCCAATGCGCGGCGGCGCTGCGCAGGTCGACCCGGCGCGGCGCCTCGAACGCGGCCAGTTCGGCATCGAGCGCGAACCAGCCCTGCCCGTCCGGGGCCACCCCCAGGAAGATCGAAGCGCCGACGCCGCCGGGGCCGTCGGTGAGTTCCGGGCCCAAGGGAGCGCACAAACTGCCGTCGGCGTTGGCGAGAGCGTTGCCGGAGGCGTCGAGCACGATCACCCGCGCCTGCGGCCACAGGGCGGTCAAGGCATCGGCCTGGTCGCGCAGATGGTCGGCGCGGTCCAGCGACGCGCGCCAGGCCGAATCGGCTTCCACGAATGCGAACGGTCTCATCCAGCGCCCCAGAAAGCTGTTTCAGGAAAGGCGGTGCAAAGGCCAGGCCGCACGAAACGCGGCCCCGTGCGTCGCGGCGCCGCTCAAACGCCGAACGACGACCCGCAGCCGCAGGTGGTCTTGGCGTTCGGATTGCGGATCACGAACTGCGAACCGTGCAGGCTCTCGGTGTAGTCGACTTCCGCGCCCATCAGGTATTGCAGGCTCAGCGGATCGACCAGCAAGGTCACGCCGTCGGTTTGCACGGCGAGGTCGTCCTCGCCCTGCTGCTCGTCGAACTCGAAGCCGTACTGGAAGCCCGAGCAGCCGCCGCCCTGGATGTAAACGCGCAGCTTGAGGGCGTCGTTGCCTTCCTCGGCGATCAGTTCGCGAACCTTGTTCGCAGCCGAAGACGAGAACTGCAGAGGCCGCTCCAGCGATTGATAGCCCGGCGCGGCGGAAAGAAGGGTGGTTTCCATGGTGAAAGGATGAGGGCCGCGCGGCGCGCATTCAAGCGCACTGGGCGAACACTGCGGATCAGCCGCCTGCACCGTTGCCGGCGGTGTCGCGGGTGGCGTCGGCCCAACTGAAGGATTGCTCGATCACCGCGCCCTTCTGCGGGGTCAGGCGCACCGTCACCCGCACCGGGGTCAGGCCGGGCGGCAGGAACACGTCGCCCTCGACCTGCTCGAAGTATTTGAACGAATACGGCGTGCCGGGCGCCTCGGGCTGTTGGCGCAGGTCGGCCCAGAGCAGTTTTTCGAGCTTGCCGGCGCGGGTGCCCTCGAGCGCGAGGGTGACGCGGCCGGCGCTGACTGCGCCGCGATTGAGGTTCTGGGTCAGGGTGGTGGTGAAGTGCCAGGCCGACGGCGCGCCTTGCTGCGGCTGCATCTTCAGCGCATGCACGGTCAGGCCGCGGCGCTGCCCGGTGGCGCCGACCAGACGTTCGTAGAAGGCGACGTCGGCGCGCAGGCCGGCGATTTCCTCGTCGCGCTCGGCCAGGGCGCTCTGCAGGTCGCGATTGGCCTGGCGGCTGATGCCGTCGGAGCGGCTGAGCGTGGCGACGCGCTGGCGCAGGCCTTCGAGTTCGGCCTGCATCTGCCGCGGCGTCATCGTCGCGGCCCCCGCCGTGGGCGGCGGCGGGGCGTCGTCGGAACGGGTGATCGCGCCCCACAGGCCCCAGCCGCCGAAGGCCAGGGCCACGGCCAGGGCCAGCCCGGCCAACAGCCGGCCGCGATGCCCGGGGACGGGCGTCGCGGCGCTGGGCGAGGCGGAACCGGTGGGCGCCGTTGCGGCGGGTCCGGCCGGAGCCGGGGCCGAAGCAGGGGCGGCGCCGGCGGGAGACGGAACGGGCTTGGAGGGTTCGTCGCTCATCCGTTCCGTCTTGGGGGTTGGGGCGGCGCCCCTCAATCCATCAGGGCATCCGCGGTAATCAGGGCTTCAGGCGCGGGCAACGCCGCGGCGTGGGCATCGACATGAATCAAACGGCCGGTGAGCATCGAACCGGCCGTCATCTCGACGACCTTGTAGTGAACGTTGCCTTGGACCCGCGCCTTGGCGGCGAGTTCCACCCGCTCGCTGGCATACACGTCGCCGTTGAGCTCGCCGTTGAGCACGACGATCGGCGCCCGCACCTCGCCCTCGATGCTGCCGTTCTCGGCCAGGGTCAGGCTGGCCGGCTGGCCGTCCTGGGCCACCAGCTTGCCGATCACCCGGCCTTCGATATACAGCCCGCCGCTGAAGTGCAGGTCGCCCCGGATCACCACCTGCGGCCCGATCATGGTGTCGACCTGGCCTTCGCGGATCTGGGTCGGTTTGTTGGTCTTGAACATCGCTTAAGTTTCCCCGGTTACGGTAACGCCGCTCTTCCAGGCGAAATGCTGCTCGATCGCCGCATTCTCCCCACGCAGCGAGACGCGCACGCGTTGCGGGGTGAATCCGGCCGGCAACATGACGCTGCCACCGAGTTGCTGGAAGTAACGGAATGAATAGTCCTGGATCGGTGCCTTGGGCTTCTGGTGCAACTCGTCCCAACCGATCGATGCGAGCTTGCCCCCTCGCACCCCCTCGACCTGGAACTGCAGGCCGCCGTTGCTGACCGCGCCCCGGTTGAGATTCTGGGTCAGCACGATCTGGTAACGCCAAGTGCCGCCGGTCTCGGGCTGGAACTCGACCGAATGCACGTTGAGGCCCTTGGCCGGTGCGGTCGCGCCGACCAGGCGCTCGTAGAAGGCGATGTCGGCGCGCAGGTCGGAGATCTCGGCGTCGCGCTGGGCCAGCGAGCCCTGCACCTGCTTGTTGGCGGCGCGGCTGATCTGGTCGGAGCGCTGCAGGGTGGCTTCGCGCTGGGCCAGCCGGTCGAGCTGGTTCTGGCGGTCGCGCAGCTCGCGCTGGGTGGTTTCCAGTTCGGCGACCAGCTTAGGCAGCCGCGGCGCGGCCAGCGACTGCGACCAGAACCAGGCCGCCACCAGCGACAGCGACCACGCCACGCCCACGGCGCTCCAGATATAAGGACGCTTGTCGGGCTGCTGCTGGACGATGACGAAACGGGGCGGCGGTACTTTGGCCATGCTCGACGACGACGGCTCACACCGCCGGCTTTACCTATACTCAACCTTAAATCTTAACGGGAATGCCACGATGTCCGATGCGCACCTGTTCGCAGTTGGCGTAGTTCTCGCCTGGCTGTCGGGGGTCCGGGTCTATCTGACCGTGTTCGGCGTCGGCCTGGCCGGCTGGCTCGGCTGGCTCGACCTGCCGCAGGCCCTGCAGGCGACCCAGTCGCCGTGGGTGCTCGGGGTCTGCGGCCTGCTCGCCGCCGGCGAGTTCTTCGCCGACAAGATCCCCGGCGTCGACTCGGGCTGGGACCTGCTGCATACCTTGCTGCGGGTGCCGGTCGGCGCCTTCCTGGCCGCCGCCACCATGTCGCCCGACGGCCAGCTCGGCGCGGGCGCGCTCGCCGCGGGTGCCGGCGTGGCCCTGACCAGCCACCTGCTGAAGTCCGGCTCGCGCGCCCTGCTCAACACCTCGCCCGAGCCGATCAGCAACTGGACCGCCTCGGTCACCGAGGACGCCGCCGTGCTCGGCGGCCTCGCCTTGGTCTTCGCCTACCCCTGGGTGACCCTCGGCATCGTCGTGCTGATCAGCGTACTGATCGCGACGGCGCTGTGGTGGATCTGGCGCAAGATTTTTCGGCGCCGTAAGCCCAAGGAACTGGGAGTGAGTTGAGAGGAGTGAGGAGTGAGTGGCGGCGCAGGCAAAGTGCGCCGATGCGGCCGCTGCACGATCGCCTAAATAAAAAAGCCGCCGGCGCGAGCCGGCGGCTTCGTTGTCTGGCTGGCGGCGCGCGTTGCGCGCGGCTGGCTGGATACCTGCGCTGACGGCACGGGCCGAGGAGCGCTTCTTCTACTCGTTCCTCACTCCTCTCCACTCGTTACTGAACCAAGCCCTCAGCCTTCCTCGATCTTGGTCAGCAGATAGTTCTGCTCGCCGAGACGCTCGATCAGGGCGAGCTGAGTCTCGATCCAATCGACGTGTTCTTCCTCGGAGTCGAGGATGTCGGCGAACAGCTTGCGGCTGACGTAGTCGCTGACCGTCTCGCAGTACTTGATCGCCTCGCGCAGCAGCGGGATCGCTTCGAGCTCGAGAGCCAGATCGCAGGCCAGCAGTTCGCGCGGGTTCTCGCCGATGCGCAGCTTGCCCAGAGCCTGGAAGTTCGGCAGGCCGTCGAGGAAGAGAATGCGGTCCGACAACTTGTCGGCGTGCTTCATCTCGTCGATCGACTCGTGGTACTCGTGCTCGGCGAGTTCCTTCAGACCCCAGTTCTTCAGCATCTTGGCGTGCAGGAAGTACTGGTTGATCGCGGTCAGCTCGTTGTAGAGCGCCTTGTTGAGATATTCGATGACCTTGGGATCGCCTTTCATGGCCGTGCTCCGACGTTGCAATGGGCGGCACTTTAGCCCTTTCGCGAACGCCATGACGGAACGCGAATCGTGCGCAACGGGAGTCGAGAATCACTGTCGTTGAGGGGCGCCGACGGACGGTCGCGGGCGCTGTGCCGAGCCGGCGCCGACACGACGGGAACGCACACGTCTCGACCGGCGCCAGGGGGGAGGCGGCGAAAGCGGATCGGCGGGATGGTACGGACGAACGAGGACCAGATTGGACCGGGGCGGACGGCCCGCAGGCAACGCGGCTCAGGCGGCTTGTTGCAGCACGTCCAGCGGCAGGTCGCGCACGTTGCGGGCCTGTTCGAGCAACGAGGTGGCCAGCTCCAGGCAGCTGCCGCAATTGGCGCCGGCGCCGGTGCGCATGGTCAGCTCGGGCACGCTGCGGCAACCGGCTTCGGCGGCCTGGCGAATGTCGCGGTCGGTGACTCCGTTGCAGATGCAGACGTACACGGGCGTGGGCTGTCGGTCATGCAGCCGGATGGCTGCACGGCCATTCCGCCATGGATGCGAATGATTGTCAATTAACAGCAAGCAACAGGTGCCGTGGCGCCGTATGCCCCGGCCGGACGGGCTCGGCGGGTAGGCCTGACCGGGCCGGCCGCAGCGCTTCCGGGAGGCTCAGCCGCCCGATTCCGAGCCGCTGCCACGGACCGGGTTGCCGGGCCCGCAGGTCCGCGACCGCGGGTGGTTGCAGCCCGACAGATAGGCTTCGTGCAGGCGGGCATCCGGGCCGGGCGCCGGCACCGCCTGTTGGCCGGCGACCAGGCGGGCGAACGGGGCCAGATGGCGCAGGGCGCTGGCATAGACGCCGCGCTTGAACATCACCACATGCTCGACCGGGTACCAGAAATCGACCCAGCGCCAATGATCGAACTCAGGCTTGTCGGTCAAGTCCAGGCGCAGGTCCGACTCCTCGCCGGTCAGACGCAGCAGGAACCAGACCTGTTTCTGGCCGATGCAGACCAGGCGGTCGTTGCGGCGGACGGCCCGACGCGGCAGGCGATAGCGCAGCCAGCCCGGGGTCGCGCCGAGCACTTCGACATGCTGCGGGAGCAGACCGGTTTCCTCGCGCAACTCGCGATACATCGCCTCGAGCGGCGTCTCGTCGGTGTTCATCCCGCCCTGCGGGAATTGCCAGCCATCGCGATGCACGCGGCGAGCCCAGAACAAGCGGCCGTCCGGGTGCATCAACACGATGCCGACATTGGGCCTGTAGCCGTCCGGATCGATCACGATGCGGACTCCAAATTCACTGTGTCCGACTCTGCCACGGGGTGGCCGGGACGACAAGTCGGGCAAACAAGTCGGTCGCGATGCGCTCAGACGATTGACAAGAGCCCGTCCGGCATGAAGAATTCGCGGTTCCCCGTGGCTATGTAGCTCAGCCGGTTAGAGCACAGCACTCATAATGCTGGGGTCGGTGGTTCGAGTCCACCCATAGCCACCATAGAATCGCCGCGCAGCAAGACCCAGGGCCCGCCAGCGCAGCGGGCTTTTTCGTATCCGCCGCCAGGATGCGCCGGCCCAGGATTCCCGATCGTTACAGATCACCTCGCTCCAGATCACGCGCCACGCCGCGCCATCGCGCGACGCGCCACCGCCCGACCCGGTACCGCACTATGACTGCTGTGAACATCTTCAAGGTCTTCACTCTCGAAGCCGCCCACCGGCTGCCGAACGTGCCGGAAGGCCACAAATGCGCGCGTTTGCACGGGCATTCGTTCCGCATCGAGGTGCACCTGACCGGCGAGCTGGGCGAGCACACCGGCTGGGTGATGGACTATGCCGACGTCAAGAAGGCGTTCCAGCCGACCTACGATCGCCTCGATCATCACTACCTCAACGACATCCCCGGCCTCGAGAATCCGACCAGCGAACGCCTCGCGGTGTGGATCTGGGACCAGCTCAAGCCGGTGCTGCCGCTGTTGAGCGAAATCGTGGTCCACGAGACCTGCACCGCCGGCTGCCGCTACCGCGGCTGAGCCCGGGGCGCTCGCCCTTCCCTACTCGATCCATCGCAGCCGGCGCCTTGTCAGACGCCGGCAACGCCGTGGTCATGGCCCCGGACTAGGCTTTGCCTGAACGGCTGCTTGGTCGCTAAGCACCTGAACAGGCAGGCTTTCTGAACGGCTTTCGACCGCTCGTCGGCCCGATGTTGCATCGCAACAAAACCCCGCCTATGCTGCACCGCACAATCCAGTCGTTCTCCGTCTGGACCTTTCAGGAGCTCAGCCATGTACCAGCAATTCAACGAACAGTTCGCCGCCGCTACGCGCCAGTTCGCGGACACGGCCGCTCAGGTCAACCGTCTGGCCCTCGACAACGCCGAGGCCGTGTTCGGCCTGCAGGTCGCCGCCATCGAAGACCGCGTCAACGCCACTTTCGCTTTCTTCGGTGAAGCCGCCGAAGCCCGCGATCTGGAAGCCTTCAAGACCCTGTGGCCGAAGGGCGCGCAGATCGCTCGCGAAAACGTCGAGCGCGCTGTCAGCACCGGTCAGGAAGCTTTCGGCCGCACCGTGAAGACCAACGAAGCCATCGCCGAGCTGGCCAAGTCGCAGATCGAAACCGCTGCCAAGGCCACCCAGGCCAACGTCGAGAAGGCCGCCAAGGCCGCGGCGAAGGCGACGGCTCCGACTGCCGCCGCGACCAAGTAAGCGCACCGTCTCTCTCTCCGGCCGTCACGGCGGATACGAAAAACCCGGCAGCTTCGGCTGCCGGGTTTTTTGTTGCCCGCGATTCGGCCTTCGCCATCGCTATCGATCGCCAGCGAGCCGCAGAGCATTCGCCGCGCTAGAACAGCGGCTGCAAGCGCCCGGCCAAGGCCTGCGGGTCGGGCGAAGCGGCATACGGCAGACGCCCCCAGCACGGCACCGGCAAACGCCGGCGCAGGATCTCGAAGTTGTCGTCGGCGCGCGCCATCTGCGGGTCGATGTCGTTGCCGATCCAGCCGACCAGGCGGGCGCCGTCGGCCTGGATCGCGCGCGCGCTCAGGCGCGCATGATTGATCGCACCCAGGCGCAGGCCGACCACCAGCACCACCGGCAAGTCCAGCGCGCGCACCAGGTCGATCTGGTCGAGCGTGGCGCTGATCGGCGCGGCCCAACCGCCGACGCCTTCGACCACCACCGTGTCCGACTGCGCCGCCAAGCGCGCATGCGCGGCGAGGATCGTCGCCAGCGCGATCTCGACCCCGGCCTCGGCAGCGGCGAGTTCCGGCGCCAACGGCTGCGGCAAGGCGTAGGGATTGACGTCGTCGTAGCGCGGTCTCGGCGCACTGGCCGCTTGCAACAGCAAGGCGTCCTCGTTGCGCCAACCCTCGGACGTGCGTTCGCAACCGCTCGCTACCGGCTTCATGCCGACCGCGCGCATGCCGCGCGCGCGCAAGGCGTGCAACAAGCTCGCGCTGGCCACCGACTTGCCGATGCCGGTGTCGGTGCCGGTGACGAACACGCCGCGCGGAAACACCGCGGACGCGGCCGTTGGTCGGGAGCCGGCCTCCACCGGGGGCTGGGTGTGACTCATCTCGCGCTTTTCCCTGGGGCGTGGAGTCCACCATGGTAGTGGCGGCGGATGCCGCTGTTACACTCCGATGATGTTTAAAACCTCCGCACTATCGGGCGACAAGCCCGAGCAATACGCGCAGCTGCTCGCCCAGGCGCGCGGTTTGCTCGACGGCGAACGCGACCGTATCGCCAACGCCGCCAACCTGTCGGCATTGGTCAGCCATGCCCTGCCGGAACTCAACTGGGTCGGCTTCTATTTCTACGACGGCGAAGAACTCGTGGTCGGCCCGTTCCAGGGCTTGCCGGCCTGCGTGCGCATTCCGCTCGATAAGGGCGTGTGCGGTGCGGCCGCCTCGACCCGCCAGACCCAACGCGTCGCCGACGTGCACGCCTTCCCCGGCCACATCGCCTGCGATGCCGCCTCGCGTTCGGAAGTGGTGGTGCCGCTGGTCCACGGCGACGCCCTGATCGGCGTGTTCGACCTCGACAGCCCGGTCCCGGACCGCTTCGATGCCGACGACCAGGCCGGCCTGGAAGCGCTGGCGCGCGTGTACGTGGAGGCGCTGGCATGACCGCGCCGAAGATGCGCAACATCGGCCCCAAGAGCGCGGCCTGGCTGCGCCAGGTCGGCCTGCGCACGCACGAGGACATCTCCGCGATCGGCACGGTCGAGGCCTTCATGCGCGTCAAGCGCGCCGGCTTCAAGCCGACCCTCAACCTGCTCTACGCGATCGAAGGCGCGCTGCTGGACTGCCATTGGCAGGAAATCAGCGACGAACGCCGGCAGCAACTGATCCAGGCCGCCGAAGCCGCGACCGCCCTGCTACCGCCGCCGCGCAACAAGCCGGCCGCCGCGCCGGTGCACACCACCGTGCACGCCGAAGAACGCCACGATGCGTTCGAGGGCGGCGGCCTGGACGGCAACGGCCTGGACGAGGACGACGACCGCCCCGGCGGCCGCGACGAGGACGACGGGCGCGACTGAGCCCGTCGACGCCGCTGCGCCCCCTCCGGCCGGCCCCCTCCGCCCACCCACGGCTTTGGCCCCGGGCGCCGGCTTCGCGTAGACTGCGCACCGCTTCAAGGTGACCCGGCGGCTTTCTCCATCGCCGGGTTGAAACGGGAAGCCGGTGACGCGCCCTCTCTTGCGGGAGGATCGGCGCCAGTCCGGCACTGCCCCCGCAACGGTAAGCAAGACAGATCGCGGCAACCGCCACTGTGCTCGACACGGGAAGGCGCCGCGATCGGCAGCCCGACCCCGCGTCGGCGCTGCGCTTGCGAGTCCGGAGACCGGCCTTGAAGCGCCACAGGTTGCGATGCGGAGGGCGTCGCGGCGGCTGCTATCCGGCTGTCTGCACGGCCCGCTGCCTCCTCGCAACCGTCTTCCGCCGTCGTCGTCGCGCGCCTCCGGGTGCGCGCGCTGGAGCTGTCCCCATGTCCGTCCGCAACACGCACGCCACGCGCGCACTGAACTTGTCCTTCGCCATCGCCTGCGCGCTGGCGCTGCCCGCCGCCGCCATCGCCGCTCCGGCCGGCGACGCCACCGACCTCGACGAGGTGGTGGTCACCGCCAACCGCACCGCGGTCAGCGTCAACGACACGCTGACCCCGGTCGACGTGCTGGACCGCGAGACCATCCAGCGCAGCCAGGCGCGCGACCTCAACGACCTGCTGCGCGGCCGCGCCGGCATCACCATTTCCAACCAGGGCGGCGCCGGCAAGCTCACCACCCTGTTCCTGCGCGGCAGCGAGTCCGACCACGTGCTGGTGCTGGTCGACGGCATCCGCGTCGGCTCGCCGACCTCGGGTCTGGCCGCGCTGCAGGACCTGCCGCTGGCACTGATCGACCGCATCGAGATCGTGCGCGGCCCGCGTTCGAGCCTGTACGGCGCCGACGCCATCGGCGGCGTGATCCAGGTGTTCACCCGCCGCGAGAAGCAGGGCTTCGCGCCGCGCGTGCACGTCGGCGGCGGCAGCAACGACAGCCTCGAATTCGGCACCGGCTTCGGCGGTCGCAGCGAGCGCGGCTGGTTCGGCGCCGACTACAGCTTCCGCAAGACCGAGGGCATCAACGCCTGCCGCGGCGCCGGCTTCCCGGTGTTCGCCGGCTGCTTCACCGACGAGCCCGACCGCGACGGTTACGAAAACCACGCCCTGTCGCTGCGCGGCGGCCTCGAGTTCAACGAGCAGTGGAGCATCGAAGGCCAGGCGCTGCGCGCGGAAGGCGAGAACGATTACGACGGCAGCTTCGTCAACCGCTCCGAGACCGTGCAACAGGTGATCGGCGGCAAGCTGCAATGGCGCCCGTCGGAAACCATCCACCTGCAGTTGCTGGCCGGCCGCAACGTCGACAGCTCGGATAATTTCCTCGGCGAAGTGCCGATGGGGTTCTTCAAGACCGATCGCGACAGCGCGACCTTGCAGGGCGACTTCACCCTGGCCGAAGGCCACGTGCTGAGCGCGGGCTTCGATTGGTTGCGCGACCGCGTCGACAGCGACACCGTGTACGACGAAAGCGAGCGCGACAACAAGGCCGGCTTCGTCCAGTACCAGGGCCGCTTCGGCGCGCAGTCGTTCGAGGCCAGCCTGCGCCGCGACGACAACGAACAGTTCGGCGGCCACACCACCGGCGGCGCGGCCTGGGGCCTGAACTTCGCCGAGCGCTGGCGCGTCACCGTCGGCTACGGCACCGCGTTCAAGGCGCCGACCTTCAACGAGCTGTACTACCCGTTCTTCGGCAACGCGACCCTGCGCCCGGAAGAGTCCAAGACCTGGGAGCTCGGCCTGGCCTATCGCGGCGAGCGTTTCAACGCCCGCATCGACGGCTTCGACACCCGCGCCGACGACCTGATCACCTACGACTCGTCGATCAACCTGCCCAACAACATCGACCGTGCGCGCATGCGCGGCGCCGAGATCGGCATCGACACCACGTTCGCGCAATGGACTCTGGCGGCGAGCGCCAGCGTCCTCGACACCGAGAACCGCGTCGGCTTCTATCAGGGCAACGACCTGCCGCGCCGCGCCAAGCACAGCGCGCGCATCGATCTGGACCGCAGCTTCGGCAAGTTCCGCTTCGGTGCGACCGCGGTCGGTTCGGGTTCGCGCTACGACGACGTCGCCAACAGCACCCGTCTCGGCGGCTACGGCACCCTCGACCTGCGCGCCGAGTACGCGATCACGCCGGCCCTGAGCCTGCAGGCGCGCGTGGCCAACGTGTTCGACCGCGAGTACGAAACCTCTTCGTACTTCAACCAGCCCGGCCGCGAATGGTTCCTGACTCTGCGCTACGCACCGGTCAACTGATCGCATTCGTCGACCGACCACACCGGTCGACCGACTAGCGCATCGTTGATGCATAAACAGAAAGCCCGGCATTGCCGGGCTTTCTGTTTTTGGCGCAGAAACACGCACGCCCCACGAACGCAGGCTCAGGTCGGCCGCAGCCCGCATTGCACCCAGCTGCGGCCGGCGATGTCGGCGACCACGCCGATCATGCCGTGGCGCCAGCGCCCGTCGTCCGGCCCCGAGGCCAGCGCTTCGTAAAGCTGCGCCGGCACGCCGTCGGCGAGGCTGCGCAGCTTGGCCGACGCCTCGGCATCGTGGTGGAACAGGCTCTTGGCCACGACGAAACAACTCAGCGCCCGCGGCTGGCCGTCCGCCGACAAGGCAAGGCTGATCCCGACATGACGCGGCAGGGCGCCGCCTTCCAACAGCGCCTCGAGCATGTCCATCAACGGCTGCGCATCGCCGAGCACCGCGCGCGCCATCGCCGCGAGCGCCGGCCGATCCAGCTCGTGACCCAGTGCATAGAACTCGGTGCTGCCGTCGGGATTCACACCGCTCAGTCGCCAGGTCAACAGGTTCGAACGCAGCAGGAAATAGCGATCCCGCCAGACCGTCGGCAGCCGCCCTGCATACAGATCGACATAGAGCTTGGTCGCGCGCTCTTCGCCATGACGCCCCGAGGCCCATGCACCGAACACCAGCGGGTCGTCGCGTTGCAGTTCCAGCCACGGGGTCAGGTCGCCCTGCCAATCCAAAGCCTGCGCGGCCAGCATCAGCCGCTCGCGATCGGCCAGCTCCGGCGCGGCGACCTCGGCGGTCCAGCGCACCGCCGCTTCGCGCGAACTCCAGGAGAATTCGACCGGCATGCCGGTGTTGGTCAGGCGGCTGAAACTGCCGGCCACTTCCGGCCAGACCGAACGCCCAAGCGGCGCGAGCACGTCGCCGAGCAGGTCCGCGGCGGCGGCGGCCTGCGCCGGCAGCACCGTCCCGAGTCGCCGCAAGGTGGCGGCGACGGGGCCGGCGATGTCGGCGCCGAGGCTTTGTTGCATCGGCGCAAGCCAGGCCGCTTCGGGATCGCGGCGCATGTCGATGACGGTATCGCTGCGCATGTCACTGCACCGCCACCAGCTCTTCGGTCTCGGCGACCCAGGCGCGCTGGTCGAACTGTCCCTGCATGCCGACGAAGGTGAAGCGCCGGCGGTAGTTGCGCAGGTCCTTGTTCTTCAGGGCGATGCGCAACTTGACCGGATCGGTCTGGCTGCCGGCCATCTCGATGCGCTCGTTGCGCTTGTAGGCGCCGTCCTCGTACTTCACGTCGATGTAGACGCGCTTGACCATGGCCGGGTCGAACACCGGGATGAACTCGAGCTGCAACGCATCCTCGAAGCTGTCGTGGACGATCAACTGCGGCACGTCGAGCTCGACCGGCGGCGTCGCCGGATCCGGATTGGCCACGCCCTTGCGCCGCTGCACCAGCTGATAGGTCACGCCGCGGTTGGCCGGGCCGGGCTTGGCGCCGCGCAGGCGCCAGGTCTTGGGACCGGACTCCTTGGTCAGCTTCAAGGTGGTCTTCGGCTCGGGCTGCGAGTAGCCGTGCGCCTGCAGCTTGACGTCGATCGAGTCGACCACGTCCCAGTCGATGTCGCCCGGGATCGCTTCGATGTGGCGGAACTCGACGTGCTCGTAGGGGTTCACGAACATCGTGCGGTCCTCGGTCGAGGCGGCCGGAATCGTGTACGAGGTGCGGTCGGCGGCCCAGTCGGACTGCGGGTCGAAGTGATACTGATACGAGGCGTCGTAGTCGATGTCGCGGGTGGCGTTCATGAACACCTCGAAGCGCTTGACCCCGGTTTCGCCCGGCCCGAACACGAAGTCGGCATGCTTGTGATCGCGCGGCTTGCTCTTGTCGCCGTAATCCAGCGCCACCTGCGCCGACAACAAATTGATCGGCTCGAACGCGATCGGCATGCTGGCTTCGACCGCGAACTGGCGGAAGAACGGATCGTCTAGGTCGATTTCCTTGAAGTACTTCGACTTGTCGCTGAGGTCCCCGAGCATCAGGCCGAAGAAGCCCTGCGGCGCATAAGTACGGCGCGTGGCCTCGGCGCGGTTGTAGCGCAGGGTCAGTTTCTTGCGCTCTTCCTGGCGCACGAACTTGAGCTTGAGCGACAGGCTCATCGCGGTCGGCGGCGTCGGCAGCGTCGGTGTCGGCTGCGGCTGCGGCTGCGGCTGCGGCTGCGGCTGTGGTTGCGGTTGCGGTTGCGGCTGGGGTTGCGGCTGCGGCTGGGGTTGTGGCGTGATCGAAGCCGGGCGGGCCAGACGTCCCCGCCAGCGGCTCGGCGTGGTCCCCGCGACGTTGCCGATCACATGCACCACCCGGTTGTCGGGATCGCCGCCCATCGGCGTATGCGAGCCGGGACGGCTGCTCGCCGGTACATCGCCGTGCGCATTGGCCGGGGTGATGGTGAAGTTGCCGCCGGCGCGGCGTACCACCGCCGCAGCGACATCGAGGCGGCGCTGCGACAGCGCTTTGTTGCGCGCCGCGCGCTGAGTCTCGTTCGCGCTGCTGACGTGCTCGTGGCTGGCGTAAGCCTCCAGGCGCACGTTGCGCGGCGGCGGCAGGCGGCGAATCCAGGCTTCCAGGCGCGCGCCACCCTGCTCCGGCCCGCTCCAGTCGCCGTCGCCTTCCATGCGCATGGTCCCCGAGGCATTCCAGTAACGGTCGTCGGCGAAGCGATTGGGTACGGGTCCGGGTCTGGGTTCCACCTGGTTATCGACATAAGCCCGGTACTCCGGCGAAGGCGGCGTCACCTGCCAACCTGTCGGCGACGGTCGGTCGAATTGGAAGAACAGGGCGAAGGTCTGCTCCTGCGTCGCCGCCGGCCATTCGACTTCGATGAGTTTGTTCGAGTCGGGATTGACGGTGACGGTGATGCGCCCCTGCGCATCCGGCGTCACCACTTGGCTCTCGACCTTCACCACCGCGCCGGCACCGGTCACGGTGATGGTCTCGGCCAGGCCGCTCGCGGCCGGCGTGTGGGTGACCGACTGCCCCGCCGGCAACGGCGTGGGTTCCTGCAATTCGACCGCGAGCGCCGCACGCTGGATCTGCGGCGTGGGCGGCGTGGTGCCGCCGGTGGTGCCGCCGGTTCCGGTGGTCGTACCGCCCGCGCCTCCGCCGCTGGTGCCGTTGAAGCCGCCACCGGGCGAGGTTCCTCCGGTGCCACCGGGCGTGCCGCCGGTGCCACCGCCCGTACCGGGCGTACCGCCGGTGCCACCGCCCGTACCAGGCGTGCCGCCGGTGCCGCCGCCCGTACCGGGCGTACCGCCGGTGCCGCCGCCCGTGCCGGGCGTGCCGCCGGTGCCGCCTCCCGTACCGGGTGTACCGCCGGTGCCGGCACGTGCCGCATCGGTCGCCAGTTGCCCTGGCGTCAGAGTCGGCTCGAACCACTTGCTCAGCAGATCGTCCTTGAAGAAATCCAGCGCCCATTTCTCCTGGTCGCGGCGATCTTCGGCATCGGTGAAAGCTTCGACCTGGATGTCGATGACGCCGTTCTGCACCAGCGACTCGAAGGCCGCGTCGATGCCGGCCTTGAACCAGGCGTACTGGCCTTCGAGGCTGGCGCTGAAGTGATTGAAGATGCGCTCGAAATCGGCGGTGATGGTGACCCGCAAGGCCGGTCGCATCGCCAGGTATTTGAGATCGTAGATCACCCCGATCGGGGTCATGCCGTCGCTAAGCGCCTGCTCCAGTATCGTCGCGCCCTCGGCCGACAGGCTGAGGCTGAAGGCGGCGCGGTTGGCCGCGTCCATCGACGGCACCGATGCGCCGAGGATGTGCTCGACCGCGTTGAAGGTGCCCGGGGCCGCGGGTTGCGCCGAGGTGCCGCCGCTGCCCTGCACGTTCAAGGCGATGCACTGCACCGAGCCTTCCTCGAAGGTCGCGGTGGTCAGGCGCACCGGCGGCGACACGCCGGGCTCGGAATTGAGCCGGCCCATGATCTTCGATTCCATCTGCGGCGACAGCTGCAAGGTGGTCACGAACATCACGAAACCGCCGCCCTTGTCGGCCGCGGTGGCGTCGGCGACGCGGTACTTGAGGAAACTGAATTCCTTGCGCTTGTCGGCCGCGCGCACGGCCAACTGCGGCGGACCGGGCAAGACCCAGAACTGGTTCTTGTCGGCGTGGTCGCGAAACACGGTGATGCCGTCGACGGTGATCGGCTTTTCTAGGCTGAGCATGACGAACTCCAGAATTCGAGAGTTCCTCGCGGCGGCATGCGCGCGGCGGAACGATCCTTGTACGTGGGGACCGCACCACCGCGGGCGGAAACCCGAGGCGGTGCGGCGACCTGGCGCGTTCGCTGCGCGCCGCAGCCCGGGACCGCGGAGCCATCGCCGAGCTCATGCGCGCCGCCGCTAAGCGGACACGCGCAAAGATCGAACCTTACGACTCCATCCCACCGGACCCCCGCCTCCGCGGGGACGGACAGCCACCGGCGAACCTCAAGGCATCTTCAACACCAGGTCGGTCGCGTCGGTCGCGGTCCAGTTCGTGCTCTTGTTGGTGCCGTTCTCGAGCAGATAACTGGCCTTGTACTCGTAGCGCATGCGGGTCGGGTCGAGGTAGTCGTACTCGAACTCGCCGGTCGCCTGAGCGCTGTCGAACTCGAAGTCCTCGGCGAACGACAGGCCGCCGGCGAAGTCCTCGAAGCGCAACGACACCTTGGTGCGGCGCATCTTGCGCTTGGCGAAATCGAGCGGCGGCTTGACCGTGACGATGCGACGGCCCTTCATGCCCGACTTCAGCATCACCCGGTTGCCGTTGGTGACCGACTCGGGGATCTCCTCGATGTCGCGGCCGTCCTTGTAGAGGATGCTGACGCTGTAGAACACGCCCTTGACCTCGGGATTGCGCAGGTCCACGGCGAAGGTCTGCGCGGCGGATCCTTCCTGGAACGACATCTGCTTTTCCTCCAGCAGGTCGTTGGCGCGATCGACGTAACGCAGGTCGACGAAGGCCTCCTGCACCTCGCTCCAATTGAAGTTCGGCACCACCTGCACCACGCGCCGGGTCGGGAACGGGTTGCGCACCGTCACCTGCGGCTCGTCCAGGGTGGTCCAGTCGCGCACCACGTCGCCGCCGGCGATGGCATGGAACACGGTGCGCACCTCGTAGTTGACCTTGGCCGGGTCGAGCATGAACATCTTCCAGCTGCCGCCCGGCACGTCCTTGGTCAGGCGCACCATGTCGTTCTGGTTGATCTTGTTGGCCGGGTCGCGGTAGCGCAGGAACACGTCGACCGAGCTGTAGCGTTCCCACGGGAAGTTCTCGGCCAGCACCGGCACGGTGTTGATCGTGTACAGGTCGCGCGGAATGATCTCGATGTTCTCGACGTCGTAGATCTGCGGCTTGGACTTGAGCTTGGTCGGCCGCTCGGCCGCGTCCACGCCCTTGAAGCTGACTTCGTACTCGACCTGCACATCGCGCTTCATCGACCCGCGTTCGAGTTGGCTCAGCCACTCGAAGCTGGCCTCGCCGGCGTTCGCGCCGAGCAAGGCGTTCATCGGCTTGTCGCCGTAGCGCACCCGCACGTTGATGCTGCCGATGTCGTCGGCGGCCAGGTCGGCGCGCGAGATCACCTTGACCCGGCGCTTCTTGAAGAAGTCGTTGTCCAGGCTGATCTGCTTGACCAGGCGCTCGCGCGGCACGCTGCCTTCGCGGATGGTCTTGAACAGGGCCGCCAGATGGCCTTGCGGATAGATCGAACGCTTGATCGCCACGCGCTCGGAGAAGTTGACGTTGAGCTTCTTCTTGTCGACGCGTTTGTAGTCCATGCGCTTGTAGCTGAAGCTGGGCATCAACGCGCCGATCGGCCCGCCCGCCGCCTGCGCGGAAGACTGCGCGGCGAACTTGCCGATTGCATCCAGGCCGCGCTCGAAGTCGGATTTCTTCTCCGGCGTCCACGGCGGCAGGCTGACCTGGAAGAAGGCGTCGGTGATCATGTTGCGCACCTGCGCCAGGGCGGCGTCGCGGCGGTCGATGATGCCGCGGGTGTCGTCGCCCTCGGCGACGAAGGTGTCGGCCTCCAGCACGATCGCGCGGTTATCGACCAACTCGTCGACCGCCTTGCCGATCTCGGTGGAGAAGAACATGTTTCCGCCGGAGAAGCTTTCGTCCATGTGCTTCTGGACCCGCTCCCAGTCGACCTTCAGGCTGATGTTGTAGGCCGGGCGCAGGCCGAGGAAATCCAGCGAATAGATCACCGCCACCGGCAGGATCTCGCCTTCCAGGCACTGCTCCATGACCGTGTAGCCGTCCTGGTCCAGGCGCACCGAGAACGCGGCCTGGTTGGCGCCGTACAGCGCCGGCTTGGCCGACTGGTCGATCTTGAGCACGAACTGCGGCCCGGCGCCGGGCGTGGGCGCGACGTCGCCGCTGGCCTTGCCGAGCATCAGCAGCTTCACCGTGCCGTCTTCCAGCGGCACCGGCGCGATGCGCGGCTTGTTGCGCAGGTTTTCGCTGTTGGCGATCTCGCGGGCGAGATCGTCGATCTGCTTTTGGCTGGCGCCGATGTTGCAGTCGAAATTGAGGAACCCGCCGGTGCCCGCGTCGCCGCGGAAACCGATCAGGAGGAACTGCGGCACGTCCATGCCGAGGGTGTTGTCGCGCACCGTGCTCAGGTGCGGCGTGGTCGGCATGTAGTACCACTGCTCGGGATCGGCATGATCGGGGAAGACCGAGATGCCGTTGATCTCACGAGTGCGGCTGTCGAGGAGAAGCATGATCGGACTCCTTCCGAGTCAGGCGTGATGGAACGTGCGGATAGCGCATCGACCTGTCGCAAAGGCCCGGCCGGCGAGCGGCCGGGCCTCGCGCGATCAGGCGGCCGGAAGCTCGAGGAAGACCGTCAGGTCGGTCTTGGTCTCCGGGCCCACCACCTTGCGTTTGCCGTCGCTGAGGAAGTAGGTGACGGTGGCCTTGTACTCCGGCGCGTCGCCGTCGTTGAGCGGCAACTTCCAACTCTTCTCCTCGTCGCCCGGCTTGAAGCGCAGGTCGATGCGCTTGGGCCCGTGCGACAGGGCCACGCTGACCATCTTGAGCTCGTCCCAGTTGAGCAAGTCCGGCACCACCGCCACTTCCAGCGCATCGAGCTTCTTGCCGACCAGGATGGTCGAGCGCGCCGCGACCTTCTCGGCTTCTTCCTTGCTGGTGCCGTCGGCGAACAAGGTGGTGACCGAGTACTTGACCTCGCCCAACTCCTCGTCGACGACCGGGAAGGTCCAGTCGAACGAGGTCATTTCGCCGGACAGCGTGACCACGGTCTTCTGGTTGTACTTGTTGGCCTTGTCGGCGTAGCTGGCGTCGACGGTGATCGAGGCGATCTCGGCGGTCAGGTCGCCGGCAGCGCGGAAGCTGATGGTCTTCGACGCCGAGAAGGGATCGTCGACGAACAACTCCTTGGCCTGCTGCTTCGCCGTCTTCTTGACCTGGCGGCCGTCGGCGAGCGTGTAGAGGAACTCCAGGTCGATGTCCTCGGTGCGGGGCGCACCGATGATCTTGCGCAGCTGAAAGGTCGGCGTGTCCTTGGTCATGTTGAACTTGGCTTCGACCGGCTGCTTGCCGCCCTTGTAACGCACCGTGACCTGGGTGCGCGGCACCTGCGCGAAATCGATATCGCCGGGACCGATGTCGAGCGCGAGCACGCCCAGGTCGTCGACGCTGATCGTCAGGTTGGTATCGTCGGTCTCGATTTCCGGCGACTGATGCTTGAAGGTGCTGTTCTTGTAATTGACCGTATAGGAGTACTTGAACTTGCGGATGCCCTGATGAACGAAGGCCTCGAACTTGGCCACGTCGTCGGGCTTGGTGAAGGTGAACTCCTGGACTTTCTTGTTCGCTCCGTGCGGATAGCTGATCTTCACCTCGACGCTGTGGATCGGCAGATTGGCGAAGTCGGCGTTGACCCGCATCACCACCTGCACCGTCTTGAGGAACTCGTCCAGGTTGATCTTGGAGTAGTAGTCCTCCCACTTCAGCGGCTTGTTCTTACTGTCCATCAGCGAGGTGATGGTCGGCAGCATGCCCTGCGGGTTGCGGTCGACGATGACCGCCTTGGCTTCGCTCCACTCCACCCGCACGTTGGCGATCTGGGTCTTGCTGATGCTGCGGCGGATGTTCTCGATGTCCTGGCCTTCCTGCAGTTCCTTGACGTTCGGGTCGACCTCGGCGATTTCCTTGAGCAGGTTGCGCTGAACCGCGGCTTCCAGCTGCTTGTTGATGATCGCGCGGATGTCGGCGTCGAGTTTGGCGTTGTCCTCCGGGCTCAGGTTCGGCGCCTGCACGAACTCGAAGTGGCTCTTGGTGATGTCGTTCTTCCAGCGAGTCGAATTGACCGATTCGCTGTAGCTGTCGGGGCCCCAGAACCTGTCCTCGGTCTTGACCTCCTGCACGAAGCGGTAGAACTCCGAGGCGTTCCAGGTGCCCCAGGCCTTCATTTCCGGCAGGCGCATGTAGCACTTCATCTTGTAGACGACCTGCACCGCCGAAGCCGAACCGGTGCTCAGGGTTTCCTTGAAGATCGCCGTACCCAGCTCGGACAGCTCGATCATGAACGAGGCGACGTTTCTGCCGTAGATCGAGGGCTTGCCGGCGCCGCGGATCTTCTCGACCAAGGCGCCGCCTTCGGTCAGCAGCAGTTCGACGGTGCCGTCGGTCCAGGTCACCGGCGCGATTGCCACCTTCGGCGGCGTCTTGCCCTTGTACTTCTCGGCGATCTTCTTCTGCAGTTCGCCGACGATCTTGGTCTGGACATCGGCGGGCACCGACAACTCGGTGTCGAAGGCGATGAAGCCGCCGAATTTCTTGCCGCCGTCCTCGCGGATCTGGCCGTACTCGACGAAGCGCAGCGCCAGCCCACCGCTGGCCATCTTCGCGAAATTCGGCGCCTCCGGCATGATGTAGTAAGTGAAGTCGTTGGCGTCGTCGCCATAGACCACATGTCCGAGAATCGTATCTACGTTGTCGATCTTAAGCATGGACCTGCTCCTTATCCGATGTCTGAAATGCGCGCGTTCCTGTTGCGCGCCTGCCTGTTCCGTGACTGTCCTGCGTGCCATTCCCGTGCGATGTAACGACCGCGCTTCGCGACGCAACGTAGTTCGGTACGAATGATTCAAACGCCGACGACGCTTCGCACCGGACAACGGTCACACTTTCTTTTCAGCCGTTTTCAGCGGCTTTTCGAGCGCGCACGCACCCCCATCGATGCGCGCCAGCGGACGCGAATCGGTGTATCGAAGGCGAAGTGCATCGACGCGATTCGATATCGCGCGCGGCTCTCGTCGTTTCCCGTGCGGCACGGCCGCCGACGCAAATGCGCGTCATCGACGGATCCGAATGGCGGCCGCGAACGGCGTTTCTTCAGCGCGCTCGCGGCCGCAAGACGATCCAAACCGGGCCGGCCGCCGCGTAATACGGCGACCGACCCGCAACCCTAGCTGCGCGGCAGACCCCAATCGGCGGCGTCGGCCGTGTACTGCTGCGTTTCTACCGCGGTGCCCGCGTCGTCGGTCTCGACCTGGCTTTGCCGGTAGCGACCGGCGCTCATCGCCTCCTCGTCGTCGTTCGAGCGCAACGACACATCGACCCGGACCGATTCGGTCTGGTAGGTCGAAGCGCTGCGCCGCATCGGCGCAGCATCGGTAACGGCGTAACGCACCGCCATCCAACCGTGCTCGCCTAGCAGTGCCTTGCGCACCTTCGCCGCCTGCTCGCCATCGAGCATGACGTTGAACGCGGCGTGGTACGGCGGCACGCCCGACGACTTGCTGTCGGCCAAAGACACGTACGCCCCTTTGCCGTCGCCGAGCATCAGGCTGGCCCCGTCGACCGTCACCGGCGCTTGTCGCAGCGTCACCCGCTCCAACGGCAGTTGCGCGCGCGCGGCCAGTTCGATGCGGATCGCATCCAGGGTCGCCGCCGACACGCCCCAGGCGCTGGTCAAAGCCAACATGACCACGCTGCCCACGCTTACCAGGGCGAATTGCGGGCGACCGTCGGCACCGCTGGCCAATCCGGGCGAGCGGGCCCGGTAATGCCAGGTCGCCGCTTCGTCGGCCGGCGCCACCCACACGCCGAGGATGTCTTCGTAACCGTTCTTGGTATCGCCGGCACTCATGTGCGTTCTCCGATCGTCGTCCTTGGGGCGTCGCTGCTGTGCAACTGCAGCGGCGTGTCGGGTTGCAGCACCTCGGACCAGGGCGACTGCGCCGACCAGCGCCAGCGATAGCCGGAGCGGAACGGCGACAGCGACAGCCAGGTCCATTGCGCCTGTGGCGCGCTGCGGGTGAATCTCACTTGCCTGCGTCGCGCGGGCTCGTCGGTGGCGTCTTCCGGGGCGATCTCGATCACCCGCTGCGGCGCGTCGTCGTCGAATTCGCAATGCAGGGCCAGCTCGCGCGAACCGCTGCCTTCGAAGCTGAAAGCGTCCAGACGCAAGGCCTCGGCGTCGACCGGCGCCATCGCCCGCCGGGTGCCGTCGCTGCGCGCACGCGCGCTGGCGCGGATGGTCGCCTGCTCGACGTCGGCCGGAATGGCGAAGGCGAAGCTCGCCGAGCCGCGGTCCAGGTTCGCGCGCGCCGACCACGGCTTGCCTTTGCGCAGGCCTTTGCACTCGACTTCGATGTCGGCCTGTTCGACGAACACGGGCTCGGCCTCGACCGGCACGAAACGCAGGCCGAAGTCGTCCGGCGCGACCAACAGATGCTCGCGGCTCGAAGTGCGCAGCGGGCCCTTGATGGTTTCGGCGCGACCGTCCGACAGCAGCAGCGCCGTGGCCTGCCAGGCGTAGTTGAGCTCTTCCTTCGGCGACAGACGCAGGTCCAGGGTGGTCGGACGATCCGCGGCGGCCAGTCGCGCCGAGGCCTTGATCGTGAACATGCGCGCCGGCGGCTTGGCCGGCACCTGCACGTCGACCTGCGCCTGGACGATGCCGATGCGCCGCTCCGGCAGGTTCGGCCGCACCGTGATCGCGCGCCAGCCGCTGCTCAGGCTGCGCACGTCGTGACGGCGCACCACCGCGTCGTGCAGGCTCGCCGCCGGCAGAGTGCGCAGCGGGCCGAGCGGGTCGGCTTCGACCGCGAACAAGCGCGGCGCCAGCACCGGCTCGGACAGGTTCCAATGCACCGAGCCGGTCGCCATCGCCGCCGCGTCGAAGGCGACGCGCACACCGGTGGCGGCGTCGGCCGGCGACGGCAGCAGGTTGGCGTAGCGCACGACGAGGCGATCGATCAGCGCATCGGCGAGCGGCTCCTTGAGCAGATCGCCGGAATTCGCCGCCAGCCCGAGGCCCATGCTCTGCGGCGCCTCGATCAAGCGCTGCCGCAGCAGCGCCAGGTCCAATGTAGTCGTACCGCCGCCGAGGGTCCTGACCGCCGCCAACAACGCGGCCGGATCGAAGTTCATCGTCAACGGCAGGCGATCGGCGACGCCGCGCACGCGCAGCCAGGCCTGGCCGTTGACCGCGAGCAGGCCGCGCTGCAGGGCGGCGACGAACAGATCGGTGGCGGCGCTGTCCAGTCGCACCGCCAACCCCGTCGAGCCCAAGCTCGCGCTGTCGAGCGGCAACAGCTCGCCGAGCGACGACGGCAGATCCAACGCCTCCACCGCACTCAGGCGCAACCAGCCGCCTTCGTTCGGCAGCGCCGACAAGACGGCGTTCTGCCCGGCATCGAAGGCGGCGCGACGCGCCTCGTCGAGGCCGAACTCGGCGGCGAAGGCGATCGACAGGATCGAAAAGCGCTCCAGCCCGGCATTGCCGCGATCCTGCTGGAAGATGTCGAGTCGCATCGGTGGCTCGCCGCCGATGCCTGGCGTGGTCGGCGGCACCGCACCGGCGCCGTGCGCCGAGAGCAGCACCGGCGGCAATTGGAATGCGCCGGGACGCTCGTAGGCGGCGAATGCGATGCGTTCGCCGACTTGCATCGGCATGCGCCAATCGGGGCGGCCAGAGAACGACATCGCTCAGGCCCCCGCGATCAGCACGGCGGGTTCGTCGGTGCGGCACCAGGGCGTGCTCGGCAGGCTCTGGCCCGACTTGTACATCACCGTCTGCCGGTATTCATAGAAACCTTCGCTGTCGCGGCGCAACAGGATGTCCATCAACGGCACCGGCACGTCGACGTCGACGGCGAGGTTGGCGGCGTCGAGCACGGCGCGCTTGTTGCCGCGGAACTCGACGATGATGCTGGCGATCTCGCCCGCGGGCTGGCCGGCGTTGAGCAAGACCTCGGGCGTGGTCATCAATCGCACCGGACGCACCGTTTCCTGGTCGATGGTCTCGTCCAGGGTGTATTTCATGATCGCCTCGCCGTCGGGAATGCTGCGCACCGAGGCGGTGTTGAAGATCGCATCGGCCGGCGCGGTGCCGCTGAGGGCGGCGGTCGGCTGGACCACGAAATCGACGCCCTGCTCGGGCGCGATCTCGACCGGCTGGCTCAAGTCCAGGCCTTCGATGCGGCCTTCGACCAGGCCTTCGCCGCGCGTGATCCAGGTCGGCAGGCGGGCGATGCGCAGCTTGCTCTCGGTGGCGTTGAGCAAGCGCACCGCCACCGCGCCGGTGTTCGGGTCGGGGGTTTCGATCGACTGGAACAGCTCGCCTTCCATGTCGGCGAAGTTGAGCTTGACCGGCACCATCACGTTCTCGTTGATGCCGGTCGACACCACCACGCTGCCTTGCAACAGGTTGGAGTTCGACAGCGACATCAGCACCGCGAACACTTCCTGGAAGTCGTCGAACTCGAAACGCTCGTTGACGGTGAAGCCGTTGTCCCAGTCGATCGCCGCCGGCACCGTCTCGAAGCGGATCGCGCCGTCGCGCATCAGCGCCAACTGCAGGGTCGAGCTGGCGCGCAGCAGGCGCAGGTCGAACTCGCGCTGCGGGTTGTCGGCGCTGGCCGGTACCTTGCTCGCCAGTTCGCGGCGCGCGGCGAGCAGGCGCTCGCCGTCGGTCACCGGGCGTACTTCGCAGGTCAGGTCGACCTTGGCGTCGTCGGCGTCCGCGCCCTGGTCGATGCGGAACGCCAGCGACGGCGCATGCGGCGCTTCGCTGCGGCGGGCGAGCTTGAAGGCGTCGGGCAGGTAATAGATGCGCGCCGGGTCGCTCATGTCCTGGAAATAGGCATGGCTGCGGCCGCCGCCGGCCGGATAGCGCAGGGAATGCACCACCCAACGCGGCGCCGCCGGGCCGGGCTGGGCGCCGGACGGATACAGATAGGGATGCAGCAGCGGCTCGAAGAACAACGGGATCGCCCAGTCCTGCGACTGGTTGGAAACCTCGTAGCGCGGCTCCGGCGCCGGCTCGGGTTGCGGCTCGGGTTGCGGTAGCGGCTCCGGCTCGGGCTGGACGATGATCGGCTCGCCGTCGAAACCGCGGCGCTTGATGTGCATGCGCATGCCCGGCATCGCCGCGCCGCGCGCCATCATCGCCGGCCGCATCATGGCCGGCTTGACCGTCGTCGCCGGCGTCGCGCTCGGCGCTACCCGCAGACTCGCCGTCGAAGCACGCGACAAGGCCGCCGCCGACACGCTCGCCTGCGGCGCCCGCGACAGCAGCATCTGGCCCTTGATCATCATCAACTGGCGCTTGGGCGCATCCGGCGCCGGGCTGGCCGGCAACGGCACCGCCACGGTGTAGCCGCGCGAGACCAGCAGGCGCGCCTGCGACTCGCTCGACATGAAGGCGCGCAACAACGCATCGCGTTCGGCCAGGCTCAGGCGCAGCATCGCCACACAGCCGCCGCGCGGGTCCTCGACCAGCTCGCCGACCGGGAGGCGTTGCTCGATCGCGGTGCCGGCGGCGCGGTAGCTGATCACCGCGCTGCGCGCGACCGGCAGCATCTGCGCACTGCGCGCGGCATCGCCGATCTCGGCGGCCGGATAGGTTTCCATCGCCACGCTGACCGCCCACAGGCCGTCCTGGGCCTGCGCCACCTTGATCTCGTAGCGGCCGCCTTCGTTGCGCACGCGGTAGCGCGGCAGCCAATAGCGCTGCTGCGGGTTATGCGGGTCCTCGAACAGGCAGCGGTCGTCGGGCGTTGCGCTCGGGCTGATCGGATGCGGCGACTGCGAACGCACGAAACCGGCATCGGCCTTGATCGGAAACAGGCCCGGACGCAAATCGTTCAAGCGCGGTCGCACCGTCCGGCCTTCGAGCTGGGCGATGATCGCCGGCTGCGCGCGCAGCATCGCCGGGTTGATCCGCATCGCCGGCATCACCGCGGGACGCGCGACGACCTCCGCAACCGCTGCGGGCGCGACCACCGCGGGCGCGGCGACGGGCGCGGCCACCGGCGCCGCGACGGGCATGGCGATCTTGATGGGCTTGGCGGGGGCGACCGCGACGGCCGGACGCACGCCGGCGACGATCTGGTTGAGATTGAGCAGACGGCCCGGGGGCATGCGGTTCTCCTTGAAGTCAGCGTCGGAACGCTGTCCGGCGAGGCGGTCCGGCCTCGTCGGGTCCTGGGTATCGTTCGAGTGCGCCCATGGCGCCCATCACCTGCAATACAACGCGGCGCCCGCGCGGCGCAGGACGTTGCATGGATGAAACGGATTCGGCGCGCCGCGCATTCAGCACCTGCGACGCACCTGGCGACGCGAAGCCGATGGGCGATCGGCGCAGCGATACGGATGCAGGCGCAAAAAAACGGGAACGCCAGGCGTTCCCGTTTTCTGTCGCGACTTGCGACGACTTGCGACGATGCCGCCGCGCGCGTCATGCGGCGGCGGACTACGAATACCGCTTACAGCGTGACCAGGCTGAGCCCGTACTGCTCGAGAATCGGATTCACCGGCTGGAACCAGGTCGCCGCCATGAACTGGCCGCAATTGTGCTCCGCGCCGGGAAGGATGTTGGCTGCGGAGGTCACGCCCTGCGCGTGTTCGTACACATCGATCCAACCGCCGCCGGAGTCGCCGAAACCGGCGCAGGCATTGGTCTGGGTCAGGCCATAGACCATGCCGCCGCCCGCGACGTTCACGCTGACGTTCTTGGCGATGACGTAGCCGCACTGATAACCGGTCTTCCAACCCGAGCGGCAGACGATCGCGCTGTAGTGGGCCTCGTTACTGCCGCGCACGTAGAAATACGCGCCAGCGTAGTTGCTTACCCACGGCAACACGTCGTGCTGAGCGCCAAGGGCCACCCAGGCCCGGTCGGCCACCGGATACTCCGACGCCGCGATGTAACCGGCAGGCGCGCCATCGAGCCAGATCGATTCGCCGACCGTGCCGCAATGGCCAGCGGTGACGAAGCCCTTGGTCGCGCCTTGTCGCACCGAAAAACCGACCGAACAGGAAGGCGCGCCGTTCTTCTGGTAGGCGCGGCCGGTGTAGACCGCCGCAGTCGCTTGCGGCGCGCCTTCCATGGCCGTGAAACGCAGCAGACCGCTGGCGGCGCCGCTGGCTGCGGCGAAATCGATCGCACGCTCCATCCGCTCCGGCGCCACGCTGATCAGCACCGAGTTACTGGCCGGATCGACATGCCAGGCATGCACGCCGTCGAGCGGCCGGCTGATGCCGGACACCCGCGCCCGCGCACTGCGATCCAGCCGCGCTTTCGCCGCTTCCAGCTCGACCAGGCTGTAACGCACCTTGCGCAGTTGCACGCCCTCAAGCGCGAGCTGGGCGCGCGGATCGGACGAGGCGACGATCAAGCGCACCTCATCGTCCGCCCCTCGCTCGATCCAACTGCCTGCGTAACGCGCGCCCAGGCGCTGCTGCGCAAGCGCCGCCTTCGCCGGCGCATCGCCTTGAAGTTGCAGCCAGCGGGTGGCCTGCGTCGCGGACAGCCCCAGATCGCGCTGAGCGGCGCTCAGCATCGCCGGATTGACCTTCATCTCCGATGCTCCGGCAGCGAACGCGACGCCGCAGAGCAAGGTCGAAACAACAACGCTGGCACCGGTCCGGTCCAGCCAGTCTCGAACGATCGACATACCCATCTCCTTTGGTTTGAAACATCCAGCCGCGCGCTCTGGCGCGGTCGCGGTCCGTCGCGAATGTCGTCGGATGAGTACATTCGACGGACGCGTCCAGCTAACCCCATCCGCGCGAACGATGCAGTTGCGCAGGTCACAGCGGCATTCGCCACCGCATCACAAACCCAGCGAACGCCGCTGCGCTGCAGCGTTGCAGACGCAGGTCCCGCATCGCGCTGCGCGCGCTCATCCGAAGCCTGTGCGTGGCGCAGCGATCGCGGCTGCGTTGCGACCGGCGCGGCTTCGACCGGGTCGAACGCCGCGTCGAAACCCATCGCCCTGTTCAGCTCATCCGACAGCGGGCGGCGGCGCCAGTCGCGGCGGCTGCGACAGGCTGAGGCTTCGATAGACGACGCGTCCGGTGCCGGAGACTTCCGTCACCGCAGCCGTTCGACCGATTTTCTGCGTTCTCGTCGAACGCTCCCGGCGTCGCAAAACGTGCTGCGATGCCTTGATAACGTGACTGGCCGCGCATCAGTTCCGGCCCATCGTGTGACCTGTATCGCGATCACGAGTGGCCTTGTGTCGCAGGCGAAGGCTATCGAAACAACGCACGTGCACGGCGGCCCCACGCCGCAGGCACTCGATCGAGCGGGCCACGGCGAACACGGGGATCGACCGCGGCCTGGGCATCCAAGTCATCCATTCTCGTCATCACAGGACGGACCACAAGATGAAGACTGTTTCGCCACCGCAGCCGTGCTCCAACAAAGTCGTCGACATCGACCAGTTCTGGAAACTCGCCGACGATCTGCAGAATACGACCGTCGAACAAGCTAAGGACATGTTCTCCTTCGTCGAAACCGCCAGCCCGGAGCGCCTGTTCTCGTTGCTGGCGCAGTACCGTTACTTCACCGTCTATTACATCACCGATATCGCGCTGTTGATCGCCAGACTGCGGCCCGGGCGGATGCGCAGTTTCCTTGCCGACATTCTCCTCGACGAGTTGGGCGAAGGCGACCACACCCAAGCGCATCCAGAGTTGTACGACGACTTCCTGAGCAGCCTCGGGATCGCCCACCCGCCGCTGGACAGCATGGCGCTGGCCGGCAACATCGCATTGTTGGACAAGGCCCGTTCCAACCTGATGGACCCCGCCTACAGCACGGCCTACGGCATCGGCTTGCGCGGCATGGGCGGCGAGTGCGTATGCCAGATCTATCTCGCCCGCCTATACCAGCATTTGCTGCGCAATCCCTACATCCAACAGCGCAAGGACACGATCGCCTGGAAGTTCTGGGAGCTGCACGTCGGCGAACACGACATCGCCCATCGCGAGAGCCTGCGCAAGCTCATCAGCGAGGAGATCGCGTCCATGGACAGCGGCAGCGTCGAGGCGCTGCAGGACGGTTTCTGCGACAGCATGACCGCCTGGACCTCGTTCTGGCAGAACATCCAGGACGCAGCGACGAGGCCCGGCGGCGATGACGCCGCCGAACGCGCCGCGGTCGGCGAAATCGTCTTGAAGCCGGCCGGCGACCACGGCGGCGGGGCCATCCGTCAGTTCCATCTGGCCATCGGCGTGCACGACCTGGAACAAGCCCGCCAGTTCTATTGCGATGTGCTCGGCGCGAAACAGGGCCGGTCGACCAGGAACCTGATCGACCTCGACTTCTACGGGCATCATCTGGTCATTCACCAGACACCCGGCGGCAGCGAGGGCGCCGACGCCTCGTTCGGGTCTGCGTTCTACGGCGAGACCGTGCGGGTACCGCACTTCGGCGTGAACCTCGACTGGAAGGACTGGAGTTCGTTGGCCGACCGCATCAAGTCGCGGGGGCATGCCTTCATCGATCCGCCGCACGTACGCATGCGCGACCTGCCCGGCGAGCACGCGACCATGTTCCTGAGCGACCCGAGCGGCAACTCGCTCGAGTTCAAGGCCTTCCGCAACCATGACGAGGTGTTCTCGGTGATCTTCTCCAACAGCACCCGCGACATCTTCGGCCTGGATGCGCTGGTGGAAAAAGCGGCCACCGCCTGATGCGGCCTGGAAGGAAGCCCGGTATCCCCGGGTTTCCTTCCACTGCGGCAGGATGCTTTTGGTTCGGGCGCTGCACGAAGCGCGCAGTGACTCGGCTGGCGCTCGATTGGCGTTCGACGGACGCCCGGCTACTGGACCAGATAACGGTCGGCGACGTTCAAGGCCTCGTCGATGATGTCCAACCCAGTCCGCAGATCGGCTTGGCTGATGTTGAGCGGCGGAGCGATGTGGACCCGGTTGAAATGGACAAACGGCCACAACCCCCTGTCCTTGCACGCCGCCGCGAACTCGGCCATGGGCCGGTTGTCGGCGCCGGTCGCGTTGTACGGAACCAGCGGTTCGCGGCTGGCCGAATCGCGTACCAGTTCTAAGGCCCAGAACATGCCGAGACCCCGCACCTCGCCGATCGACGGATGCCGGCTCTTGAGTTGTTCCAACGCGGGCCGCACCAGCTCCTCGCCGAGGCGGCGAACGCGCTCGATGAGGCCTTCTTCCCGATACACGTTCAGGCAGGCGACGGCGGCCGCGCAGGCCAAGGGATGGCCCGAATAGGTCAGGCCTCCCGGGAAGACGCGGTGAGCGAAGGTCTGGGCGATGCGCTCGCTGATGATCACTCCGCCGAGGGGGACATAACCGCAGTTGACGCCCTTGGCGAACGTGATCAGGTCCGGGACCACGCCCCAGCGATCGATCGCGAACCACTCGCCGCAGCGCCCGAATCCCACCATGACTTCGTCGGCCACCATGACGATGCCGTGCCGGTCGCACAGCTCGCGCACGCCGCGCAGGTAACCGTCCGGCGGAACCAGGACGCCGTTGCCGCCGACCACCGACTCCAACACGATGGCCGCCACGGTATGCGGACCCTCGACCATGAGTACATCGGCCAGGTGCGCCAGCGCCCGTTCGCATTCCTGCGCCTCGGAGTCGGAATGGAAGGCCGAGCGATACGCGTACGGCCCCCAGAACTTGACCGTCCCGGGCATGCCGGGTTCGGCGCCCCATCGGCGCGGATCGCCGGTCAGCGATATCGCCCCGGCGGTCGCGCCGTGATAGCTACGATACGCCGACAGGACCTTGACGCGGCCGGTGTGATGCCGGGCGACGCGCACCGCGTTCTCCACCGCTTCGGCGCCACCGCTGGTGAAGAACACCTTGTCGAGATCGCCGGGCGCCGCTTGCGCGATCAACCGCGCCGCTTCGGCCGTGGCTTCGTTCGCATGATAGGGGGCGAGCGTGCACAGGCGCTCGGCCTGCGCCTGGATCGCGGCGACCAGCTTGGGGTGCTGATGGCCGAGATTGACGTTGACCAACTGGCTGGAGAAATCCAGCCAGGTCCGGCCGCTCTCGTCCCAGAAGCGCGAACCACTGCCGCCGGCGACCACCACCGGGTCCAGGGAGGCTTGCGCCGACCACGAATGCACGACATGGGCGCGGTCGTTCCGGTAGGCCGCGGACGCCGCTGCGGTAACCGCCGTCTGTTCGCTCTGGATCGGGGTATCGGTCATCTTGGTGTCGACTCCGATGAGGCACGGGCAATGCCCGGTTGAGTTCGCATCGCCCGGCGACCGCTGCCCTGCGCCGGCGCCCGGCACGGCTCGTGCCGCGCGGTGCCTCGCTACTTCAACAGCTTCCTGCAGCCGGGGAAAGCCTCCTCCGCCAACTCGCGTCACCCCCAACCGCAGCACGCGCCCGGCCCGCGACGAGACGCAGCGCCCAGGCGGCCCCGGGCGCTGCGCGACGACGCTGCGCGCTTATTCGACGGTGACCGCCTTGGCCAGGTTGCGCGGCTTGTCGACGTCGGTGCCGCGCGCGAGGGCGGCGTGGTAGGCGAGCAACTGCACCGGGATCGCGTGCACCACCGGCGACAGCACGCCGACGTGGCGCGGGGTGCGGATCACGTGCACCGCCTCGGATTCGCCGAAGTGGCTGTCGAGGTCGGCGAACACGAACATCTCGCCGCCGCGCGCGCGCACTTCCTGGATGTTGGACTTCACCTTCTCCAACAGGCTGTCCTTCGGCGCGATCACCACCACCGGCATGTCGGCATCGACCAGCGCCAGCGGGCCGTGCTTGAGCTCGCCGGCCGGATAGGCCTCGGCGTGGATGTAGGAAATTTCCTTGAGCTTGAGCGCGCCTTCCAGGGCGATCGGGTAATGCACGCCGCGGCCGAGGAACAGCGCGTGCTGCTTCGGCGCGAAGCGGTCGGCCCAGGCGGTGATCTGCGGTTCCAGGTTGAGCGCGTGCTGGATGCTGCCCGGCAGATGGCGCAGGGCATCGATGAACTCGGCTTCCTGCTCGGCCGAGAGCTTGCCGTGCTGCTTGGCCAGGGTCGCGGTGAGGATGAACAGCGCCACCAACTGAGTGGTGAAGGCCTTGGTCGAGGCCACGCCGATCTCGGCGCCGGCGCGCGTGTAGTACACCAGTTGGCTCGCGCGCGGGATCGCGCTTTCCGGCACGTTGCAGATCGACAGGGTCTTGTCGTGGCCGAGCGACTTGGCGTACTTCAGCGCCTCCATCGTGTCGAGGGTTTCGCCGGACTGCGAAATCGTCACGATGAGTTGCTTGGGATTGGCGACCGCGGCGCGGTAGCGGTATTCGCTGGCGATCTCGACCTGGCACGGCAGGCCGGCGATGGCTTCGATCCAGTAGCGCGCGGTCATGCCGGCGTAATAGCTGGTGCCGCAGGCGAGGATCTGCACGCCCTCGACGCCGGCGAACACCGATTCGGCCTGGGCGCCGAACAACTCCGGCGAGAACTTGCCGTCGTCCATCACCGCTTCGATGGTGTCGGCGATGGCGCGCGGCTGTTCGTGGATTTCCTTCTGCATGAAGTGGCGGTACGGGCCGAGTTCCAGCGAGGCCAGCGACACGTCGGAAACGTGCACCTCGCGCTCGATCGCGGCGCCGTTGCCCTCGAACACCCGCACCTGGGCGCGGGTGATGTCGGCGGTGTCGCCTTCTTCCAGGAAGATCACCCGGCGCGTAGCCTGCAGGATCGCCGAAACGTCGCTGGCGACGAAGTTCTCGCCTTCGCCCAGGCCGATCAGCAGCGGGCAGCCCATGCGCGCGGCGATCATGCGATCGGGTTCGCGCTTGCTGACCACGGCGATGGCATAGGCGCCTACCAGCTCGCGCACCGCATTCTGCACCGCCGCCAACAAGTCGCCCCCTTGCGACTGGTGGAAGTGGATCAGATGGGCGATGACTTCGGTGTCGGTCTGCGACTCGAAGCTGTAGCCGGCCGCGCGCAAACGCTCGCGCTGCTCGTCGTGGTTTTCGATGATGCCGTTATGGACCACGGCCAGTTCGCCGAAGCTGATGTGCGGATGCGCATTGGCTTCGGTGACGCCGCCGTGGGTCGCCCAACGGGTGTGACCGATGCCCACCGAGGCGTTGAAGCCTTCGGCCTGGGCGGCCGCTTCCATTTCGCCGACGCGGCCGGTCCGGCGCACGCGGCGCAGGTCGGCGCCGTCGAACACGGCGATGCCGGCCGAGTCATAGCCACGGTATTCCAGTCGCTTCAAGCCATCGATCAAAACCGGTACCACGTCACGATCCGCGATCGCACCTACGATTCCGCACATGCTGGGGCAACTCCTTGGGGGATGTCCGCATTCTATCCGCGCCCCATGACGGACACGTCCGGCGGACACACTGTCCGTCCGAGCGGACACCCGGACAGTGGCGTCCGCCCTTAAAAATCAACAGCTTGCGATTGGCACGCGTTGTGCTTGGGTTATGGATAAACCGCCAAGCCCGAGTCCCACCGAAATGAGCATCCGCGACACTTCTGCGCAGGACCACCGAGTCGCCACCGCCACCGTGCAGGGTCGGCACCGTCGCCGCTGGGCGCTCGGCGCCGGCGTCGGTGTGCTCGCCCTGGGCGCGGGCGCGTGGCTGCTGTCGGGCTGGAGCGCGGGTGGCCGTTCGGTCGACGCCGAGCGTTTGCGCATCGCCGAGGTCAAGCGCGGCGAACTGGTCCGCGACATCGCCGCCGACGGACGGGTGATCGCCGCCAACAGCCCGATCCTGTATGCGATCGCCGGCGGTTCGGTCGACCTCAAGGTGGTCGCCGGCGACGTGGTCCGCAAAGGCCAGGTGCTGGCCGAGATCGACAGCCCGGAGCTGCGCAGCAAGCTCGCCCAGGAACAGGCCACCCTGGCCAGCCTGGAAGCCGAGGCCAGCCGCGCCGAACTCGACGCCGAACTGGCGCGTTCGACCGCGCGCAAGGAACTCGACCAGGCGCAGATCGCCCGCGTCGCCGCGCTGCGCGACCTGGAACGCTACCAGCGCGCCTTCGAAGGCGGCGCGGTGGCCAAGGTCGACGTCGCCAAGGCCCAGGACGATCTGAAAAAGTCCGACATCGGCCTGAGCCATGCCCAGGGCGATCTCGGCCGCCAGGGCCGCAGCGCGGCGTTGGACACCCGCAACAAGCGCCTGCTCGCCGATCGCCAGCGCGCGATCGCGGTCGAGGCGCAGCGCCAGGTCGAAGCGCTGACCCTGCGCGCGCCGTTCGACGGCCAGGTCGGCCAGGTCCAGGTCGCCCAGCGCGCCAACGTCGCGATCAACGACCCGGTGCTGAGCGTGGTCGACCTGAGCGTGTTCGAAGTCGAGATCAAGGTGCCGGAAAGTTTCGCCCGCGACCTGGCGATCGGCATTCCGGCACAGGTCACCAGCGGCAACGGCCAACCGTTCGCGGCGCAGATCTCCGCGGTTTCGCCCGAAGTCGTCAACGGCGAAGTCGTCAGCCGCCTGCGTTTCACCGGCAAGCAGCCGCCGGGCTTGCGCCAGAGCCAGCGCCTGAGCGCGCGCATCGTCCTGGACACCCGCCGCAACGCGCTGATGGTCGAGCGCGGCCCGTTCCTGGAGCAAGCCGGCGGCAACGCCGCCTATGTCGTCGCCAACGGCGTCGCCACCCGCCGCCCCATCCGTACCGGCGTGAGCAGCCTCAACGCCGTGGAAATTCTCGAAGGTCTGCAACCGGGCGAGCGTGTCGTCGTCTCCGGCAGCGACCAGTTCGAAAACGCCGAAACCGTCCGCATCAGTGGAGAATGATCATGCAAACCCAACACCACGCCACCGACTTCCCGTTCGCCCCGCAGTGGAGCTCGCAAGAGCTGACCGACGCCGTGCCGCTGCGCCTGCACCAGCTGATCGATTTCGATCAGGCCCGCGATGCCGGCGACGCGCGCTGCGCCAACCAAGCCGCATCGCGCCGCCCGATCCGCATCCATCGTTACCTGGCCGCGTGCGCGCTGCCGATGTTCGCGATCCGCTGAAGCCCACCGCCAAAGGAAACACGTCATGCTCGACATGCGCCAGGTCACCAAGGTCTACCGCACCGAACTCGTCGAAACCCACGCCCTGCGTTCGCTGGACCTGCACGTACGCGACGGCGAATTCGTCGCGGTGACCGGCCCCTCGGGCTCGGGCAAGACCACCTTCCTCAACATCGCCGGCCTGCTGGAGACCTTCAGCGGCGGCGAGTACCGGCTCGACGGCGAAGACGTGCGCGGCCTGTCCGACGATGCGCGTTCGCGCCTGCGCAACCAGAAGATCGGCTTCATCTTCCAAAGCTTCAACCTGATTCCCGACCTCAACCTGTTCGACAACTGCGACGTGCCGCTGCGCTATCGGCGGATGCCGGCCGCCGAGCGGCGCCAGCGCATCGAACAGGCCCTGACCCAGGTCGGCCTGGGCTCGCGCATGAAGCACTATCCGGCCGAGCTGTCCGGCGGCCAGCAACAGCGCGCGGCGATCGCCCGCGCGCTCGCCGGCACGCCGCGCCTGCTGCTCGCCGACGAACCCACCGGCAACCTCGACTCGCAGATGGCACGCGGGGTGATGGAGTTGCTGGAAGAGATCAACGCTCAGGGCACGACCATCATCATGGTCACCCACGACCCCGAACTCGCCGCGCGCGCGCAGCGCAACGTCCACATCGTCGACGGCATGGCCACCGACCTGAAGGCCGAGCCGAGCCTGATCCGCGCCCCGATGCCGACGGCCTCCGTCGATGCCGACGCCACCCTCGCCTGAGACCGTCGCCATGACCGGAAACAGCCAGTTCGGCTATTACGTCCAGCTCGCCCTGCGCAGCTTCAAGCGCAACAAGGTGCTGACCGCGCTGATGGTGGTCGCCATCGCGCTCGGCATCGGCGCGGCGATGACCACCCTGACCGTGTTCTACGTGCTGTCCGGCGATCCGCTGCCGGGCAGGAGCGAGCACTTGTTCCATCCGCGCATGGATCCGCGGCCGATGGCCGGCTATACGCCCGGCGACGAGCCGCACGAGGACATGAGCCGCTTCGATGCCGAGACGCTGCTGCGCGAGAAGCGCGGCGACCGCCAGGCGCTGATGAGCGGCGGCGACGTCGCCATCGAACCGCGCCGCGACGGCCTGCCGCCGTTCCGCCAGATCTCGCGCTTCACCTCGACCGACTTCTTCGCCATGTTCGGCGTGCCGTTCCAGTACGGCGGCCCGTGGCCGGGCGAAGACGATGCGCGCCGCGCTCGAGTTGCCGTGATCAGCAGCACCCTCAACGAGAAACTGTTCGGCGGCGGCGACAGCGTCGGCAAGTCGCTGTGGATCGACAAGAGCGAGTTCCGCATCGTCGGCGTGATCCGCGACTGGCATCCGCAACCGACCTTCTACGAGTTGTCCGGCCCGGGCGGCTTCGGCGAACCCGAGGCGCTGTTCCTGCCGTTCTCGACCAGCCGCGACCTGCGCATGAGCTCGCAAGGCAACATCGATTGCTGGGGCGACAACAACGTCGACGAAGAAGGCAACCGCAGCATCAACGCCAAGTGCGCCTGGGTGCAGTACTGGGTCGAGCTGGGCACGCCGGAAAAAGTTTCGGCCTATCGCCAGTACCTGCAGAATTACGTCGCCCAACAGCGCAGCGCCGGGCGCTTCGAGCGGCCGACCGCGCCGAAGCTCGACGACCTGATGCAATGGCTGGACTTCAAACGCGTCGTCCCCGCCGACGTGCGCCTGCAGACCTGGCTCGCCTTCGGCTTCCTGCTGGTCTGCCTGCTCAACACGGTCGGCCTGCTGCTGGCCAAGTTCCTGCGCCGCTCCAGCGAGATCGGCGTGCGTCGCGCGCTCGGCGCGACCCGCACGGCGATCTTCGCCCAGTGCCTGGTCGAAGCCGGCACCGTCGGCCTGGCCGGCGGCCTGCTCGGCCTGCTGCTGGCGCAGTTGGGCCTGTGGGCGGTGCGCCAGCAACCGGTCAGCTATGCCGCCCTCGCCCGCCTCGACCCGACCATGTTGCTCGTCACCTTCCTTCTGGCCGTCGCCGCCAGCGTGCTCGCCGGCTTGTTGCCGGCCTGGCGCGCCTGCCAGGTGACGCCGGCCATCCAGCTCAAGAGTCAGTGATCCATTTTCCGTCGAGGCACGCCATGGATATCCGCCCCATCCTGTCCACCCTGCGCCGGCACAAGACCGCCGCCGCGCTGATCGTGTTCGAAGTCGCCTTGACCTGCGCGATCATCTGCAACGCGGTGTTCCTGATCGAAAACCGCATCGCCCGCATGCAGCGCCCCAGCGGCATGGTCGAGAACGAGCTGATCCGGTTCTCGATCAGCGGCATCAACGAGAAAAACGGCGCCGATTCGTTGACCGAGTCGGACCTGGCCGTGCTGCGCTCGATGCCCGGGGTCAAGGCGGCGACCGTGACCAACCAGGTGCGCTACGGCAGTTCGTCGTGGAACACGGGGCTGGAGCTCACGCGCGGCCAACCGGTGCCGACGGCCAACGCCACGACCTATCTCGGCGACGAGCAGTTCCTCAAGACCATGGGGCTCAAGCTGGTCGCCGGCCGCGATTTCAACGCCGACGAAGTGCTCAGCTACCGCAAGATCCGCGAACCGGGTTCGGACTATCCGATCGCTTCGGCGATCGTCACCCGCTCGCTGGCCGACGCGCTGTTCCCGGGCCAGGACC
Source organism: Lysobacter antibioticus (assembly GCF_001442535.1). Taxonomy (NCBI): domain Bacteria; kingdom Pseudomonadati; phylum Pseudomonadota; class Gammaproteobacteria; order Lysobacterales; family Lysobacteraceae; genus Lysobacter; species Lysobacter antibioticus. The sequence goes on from NZ_CP013141.1 coordinate 2,516,534, forward strand.
CGATCGGCAAGGTGTTCTACGGTTGGGGCGACTCGCCGACCCACGTGGTCGGCGTGGTCGAACACCTGCTGCGCCCGACCGAGCATTTCGGCGCGGCCAGCGCCGACTACTCGGTGATCTTCCCGATCCAGGTGGACTACAACAGCGGCATCTATCTGATTCGTACCGATCCCGCACGGCGCCAGGAAGTGCTCAAGAGCGCCGCCGAAGCGTTGAGCAAGAACGGCCCGGTGCGCATCCTCGACGTCGACAACGACACCCTCGAGAACATGAGCGACAAGTTCCATCAGACCGACCGCTCCATGGTCTGGCTGCTGGCTTCGGTCTGCATCGCCCTGCTGATCGTGACCGCGCTCGGCATCGTCGGCCTGGCCAGCTTCTGGGTGCAGCAACGGACCAAGCAGATCGGCGTGCGCCGCGCGCTCGGCGCCACCCGCGGCCAGATCCTGCGCTATTTCCAGACCGAGAACTTCCTGCTGACCAGCATCGGCATCGGCCTGGGCATGGCGCTGGCGTTCGCGATCAACCTGGCCCTGATGCGTTATTACGAACTGCCGCGCCTGCCCGGGTTCTATCTGCCGCTCGGCGCGCTGTGCCTGTGGCTGCTCGGACAACTCGCGGTGTACGGCCCGGCCCGGCGCGCGGCGATGGTGCCGCCTGCGCTGGCGACGCGATCGGCTTGATCGCTGGCGTCGCCGGGAAAATAAAATCGCTCGGCTGTGCCACCGATCCGCCCTTCGCCGTATCTGTGGATATCAACCCCGTCCGGACACCGGACGGAACCGGGACTTCGCTTCCCGCCCCAACGCCATTCGCCACCACGGAGCCCACCATGACTCTTGCGTACCCGCATCGCCCCTCGCGCTCCGCACTGCGCATCGCCGCGTTGTCGGCCGCGCTCGCCGGCGCGATCTGCCTGCCCGCCGCTTACGCCGCCGACAACACCGCGACCGCTCCGACCTCGAACGTCCGGGCCGCGGCCGCCGCGCCGGCCGGCGATGTCGCCGCCCGCACCCGCCAGTTCAACGCCCTGGTCGACGAGCAGTGGGAAGGCTTGATGCGCGAGTTGCCGGAGCAGGCCAGTTTCTTCGGCGACTACCGCTACAACGCCGCCTGGAGCGATTTCTCCCTGGCCGGCGCCAAGCGCCACAACGAAGCGACCCGCCGCTTGCTCGCGCGCCTGCAGGCCGTCGACAGCACCGGCTTCGCCGACAGCGATCTGCTCAATCACCGTCTGCTGGTGCGCTGGCTCGAGAACGACATCCAGGGCTACGAGCTCAAGACCAACCAGATGCCGCTGGACCAGTTCAACGGCACCCATCTGTTCCTGACCATCATGGTCAAGGCATTCCCGTTCAACGACACCCAGCAGTACGACGACTACCTCGTCCGCCTGCGCGGGATTCCGCGCATCCTCGACCAGGTCACCGAGGTCGCCCGCGAGGGGGCCAAGAACGGCCTGATGCAGCCGCGCTACCTGCTCGACAAGGTCGCTGCGCAATGCAACGGCATCGCCGACGTCGCCGGCGAGGACAGCGTGTTCGCCGCGTCGCTGAAGAAGTTCCCCGACAGCGTGCCGGCGGCCGAACGCGAGCGCCTGCGCAAGCAGATCCTCGAAGTCGTCGACCAGCAGATACGGCCGGCCTATCGCCGCCTGGCCGAGTTCGTCGCCAAGGAATACGCGCCGCAAGGCCGCGAGCAGTACGGCGTCTGGTCGGTGCCGAACGGCGATGCCCTGTACCGCTATGCGATCGAACAGTTCACCTCCTCGTCGATGACGCCCGAGCAGATCCATCGCCTCGGCCTGAGCGAGGTCGAACGCATCGAACGCGCGCAGACCGAGATCGCCCAGCGCTTGGGCTATGCCGATCTGAAGACCGCACGCAAGGCGATAGCGGCCGACCCTGCCCGCCACGCGAAGTCGCGCGAGCAGATTCTCGAGTTGTATCGCCAATACATCGCGACGATGGAAAAACGCTTGCCCGACCTGTTCGGCACCCTGCCGACCACCGCGGTGCAGGTGCAGGCGGTGGAGGCCTGGCGCGAGAAAGAAGCCTCGTCGGCGCAGTACATGCCCGGCACGCCGGACGGCAAGCGCCCGGGCCTGATCACGGTCAATACCGGCGAACCCGAAAAGCGCCTGCTGACCACGGTCGAGGCCATCGCCTATCACGAGGGCGTGCCCGGCCATCACCTGCAGTTGTCGGTCGCGCGCGGCCTGCCGGCGTTGCCGAAGTTCCGCACCCTGACCGGCCAGCTCGCCTACATCGAAGGCTGGGGCCTGTACTCGGAGGATCTCGGCAAGGAAGTCGGCCTCTACCAGGACCCCTACAGCGATTTCGGCCGCCTCTCGCAGGAACTGATCCGCGCCAACCGTCTCGTCCTCGACTCCGGCGTGCATCACCAGCGCTGGAGCCGCGAGCAGATGGTGCAGTGGATGCGCGACCACTCCGACATGGAAGAGCCGATCATCCAGGCCGAAGCCGATCGCTACATCGCCTGGCCGGGCCAGGCCCTGGCCTACAAGGTCGGGCAGTTGAAGATCCGCGAACTGCGCGCCCGCGCCGAATCGCAGCTCGGCGCGCGCTTCGACATCCGCGCCTTCCACGACCAGATCCTCGGCGGCGGCGCCTTGCCGCTGCGCGAGCTGGAAACGCGGATCGATCGCTGGATCGCTTCGGTGCCGGCCGACGCCGCGCCGGCCAAGGTCGCGAAATAAGCATCGCGAAGTAAGCCTCTCCAAACGAACCTCGTCCAAGCCGGACGACGGCCGGCCCCGCTCCTCTCGCGGCCACGCGAGAGGAGCCCGGGCGATCCGCGGCTCGCGGACTTCGCGTTCCCAAGGCCTGTCGCGATCGGCGCACGCCGAGCATCGATGCCACCGGCCGTTCCTCGCCGGCCTGACCTGCACCGCCGAGCCCGCGCCGTATACTGCCTCGACAACGAGTCGCCGCAATCCGGCGCCCGCTCCCGAACCACACGGATTCCTGATGCGCACGGTCCTGGTCATCGACGACAACCCGGCGGTCGGCACCGCGCTCGACCTGCTGTTCGGCCTGCGCGAGATCCGCGTGGTCACCGCACAGTCGCCGGACGAGGGCCTGGAACTGCTGACCCGCGAGAACATCGGCCTGGTCCTGCAGGACATGAACTTCACTGCCGACACCACCTCGGGCGAGGAAGGCGTCGCGCTGTTCCGCGCGATCCGCGCGCGCCATCCGGATCTGCCGATCATCCTGCTGACCGCGTGGACGCACCTGGACATCGCCGTCGACCTGGCCAAGGCCGGCGCCGCCGATTACCTGGCCAAGCCCTGGGACGACCAGAAACTGCTCGCCAGCGTCGAGAACCTGCTCGAACTCGGCGCCAGCACCCGCGAGGTGTCGCGCCTGCACGAACAGCGACGCAAGCTGCAGCGCGATCTCGAAGCGCGCTACGACCTGCGCGGCCTGGTGTTCGGTTCCGAACAACTGGCGCGGGTGATCGAGCTCGCCGGCCAGGTCGCGCGCGCCGACGTGCCCGTGCTGATCACCGGCCCCAACGGCGCCGGCAAGGAAAAGATCGCCGAGATCATCCAGGCCAATTCCTCGGTCAAGGCCGGCCCCTTCGTGACCTTGAACTGCGGCGCGCTGCCGACCGAACTGATCGAAGCCGAACTGTTCGGCGCCGACGCCGGCGCCTACACCGGCGCCAACAAGATGCGCGAAGGCAAGTTCGAGGCCGCCGACGGCGGCACCTTGTTCCTCGACGAAATCGGCAACCTGCCGCCGGCGGGTCAGATGAAGTTGTTGCGCGTGCTCGAGACCGGGCGCTTCGAACGGCTCGGCTCGAACCGCGAGCGCCAGGTCAAGGTGCGGGTGATCAGCGCCACCAACGCCGACCTGCCGACGATGATCCGCGACGGCCGCTTCCGCGAAGACCTGTACTACCGTCTCAACACCATCCAGATCGATATTCCGCCGCTGGCCGAACGCCGCGACGACGTGTTGCCGCTGGCGCGGCATTTCCTGCGCGACAACGCGCTCGCCCAAGGCAAGCGCCTCAGCGAAGAGGCCGAGAGCGCGTTGTACGCGCATGCCTGGCCCGGCAACGTGCGCGAACTGCGCAACACCTTGCAGCGCGCCGCCTTGCTCGCGCGCAGCGACAGCATCGGCGCGGCCGACCTCGGCCTGCCGGTCGCGCCGCCGTCGAGTGCGGGCAACGGCGGCGAAGAGCCCGACCGCATCGCCATCGAGGCCGCGCTCGAACGCGCCGGCGGCGTGCTCGCACAAGCCGCCAGCGAACTCGGCCTGTCGCGGCAGGCCTTGTACCGCCGCCTCGAACGGCTCGGCATCAAGCGCGACTGAGGACCCGATCATGCGCCGCCTTCCCCTGAGTCTGGTCTTCGGCGCCATCGCGCTGGCCTATCTCGCAGCCGGCGCCGCGCTGACTCTATGGCTGTCGGATTACATCGCCAATCGCTGGATCGCGCTGGCGATCGTGGTGGCCGCGCTCGCGCCGTTGCTGATCTACCACGTGCAGCGCGCGTTCGCGCCGATGAACTCGTTGTTCCGCGCCCTCGCCGGCTCGGTCGCCAGCTATCGCGACGGCGACTATTCGATCAGCTTCAACTGGACCGGCAAGGGCGATCTCGGCGAGCTGGTGGCCAGCCACAACCGCCTCGGCGACGCCTTGCGCGAACAACGCCTGAGCCTGGTGCAACGCGAGTTGCTGCTCGACACCATGATCCAGAACACCCCGGTGGCGATGATGCTGGTCGACCCGACCCGGCGCATCGTTCACGGCAATCTCGCCGCGCGCAAGATGCTCGGCGAAGGCCGGCGCCTGGAGGGCCAGAGTTTCGCCGACCTGCTGTCGCGCGCGCCTACGCCGATGCAGGAAGCCTTCGAGCGCGGCGGCGACGGCATGTTCTCGGTCGGCGACATCGAGAACGAAGAGATCTATCACCTCTCGCGGCGCATCTTCCGCCTCAACGGCCGCGCCCACGAGCTGGTGCTGCTGCGCCAGCTCACCGCCGAGCTGCGGCGCCAGGAGGTGCAGACCTGGAAAAAAGTGATCCGGGTGATCAGCCACGAGCTCAACAACTCGCTGGCGCCGATCGCCTCGCTCGCCCACTCCGGCGCCGAGCTGCTGCGCCGCGGCCAGTACGAGCGCCTGCCGACCGCGCTGACCACGATCGAAGAACGCGCACGCCACCTCGAAGGCTTCATCCGCGACTATGCGCGCTTCGCCAAGCTGCCCTCGCCGCGCCTGCAGCCGATCGAATGGTCGCGCTTCGTCGAACAACTGCGCAGCCAGGTCGATTTCGCCTACGACGGCGTGCAGGGCGAAGCGATCGCGCGGGTCGACGCCGCGCAGCTCGAACAGAGCCTGATCAATCTGCTCAAGAACGCCCACGAGTCCGGCTCCAAGCCCGAGGAAGTACGCCTGCAACTGCGCCGTGTGCAGGACGCCTGGCGCATCGACGTGCTCGACCGCGGCAGCGGCATGAACGACGCCGTACTGTCCAATGCCCTGCTGCCGTTCTATTCGACCAAGCGCAACGGCACCGGCCTGGGCCTGGCGCTCGCGCGCGAGATCGCCGAGGCCCACGGCGGCCGCATCGCCCTGCTCAATCGCGAAGGCGGCGGCCTGTGCGTGTCGATGGTGCTGCCCGATTCGTAAGGCACGGGTAAGCGCGATAACGGCCGATGCCTGTGCGCACTCCGGCCGCCGCAACCGGCTCGACGACGGATCGTAGCCACGATCGGCGCAGCAGCCTCTTGGCTCTTGTCGATTTCACGGCGCGCCTGCGGCATCGAAGCGGTGTCGCCGAACACATCGAACCCTGCGGTTTCCGCTTGCGCCGAAGATGCGTGATGGCGGTCATCGCAACATCGACGATGCCGTCGCAACACATCGACCACAAGCGCATCAACATAGCCGGCAACCGCCGGACGCCCATTCGACCCTCGCCAACCGCAGCGACTGCGCTGGCCTCGCATGACGATCGAAGTGCGCGAGATCGCCTCGCTCGCCGCTCGCGTTCGACGCGATGCACAAGATCGATGTAGGGGAGCGGCCCTCGCGTTCGTTTCTAGTCAGGACGCCCCTGAAACCCGAACGCTGGAGGACGTGTGCGCCCGCAAAAAACGCAGAAAATTCCAAACAACCGAACAGGAGATTCGCCAATGCTTCGCAAATCTACGCTTCTGGCTGCTGGTCTAATCGCATTTCTTGCAAGCTTCGGAGCTTGCGCGCGCAACGTCGTGTTCTTGAACAATCCTTCGCCGCAGGACGTGAAGGACATCGGCCACTATCGGGTCAAGAGCACCGGCCAGCCGTTTTTCTCCGACCTGGTGTTGTTCGCCGCCAACATCAACGGCAGCACGCCCAACACGCCGGTGCTGTACTACAACACGGAGATGAGCGCGATCCTGAAGGACAACATCGACGCGGTCAGGCAGTTGCAGAACGGCGGCATCAAGGTCCAGATTTCCTATCTGGGCAATCATCAGAACGCGGGTTGGTCGTGCAACATGACCTCCAAGACCGCGACCCGGCTCGGCAACGCGATGGTGACCGACGTGGTCAAGTACGGCCTCGACGGCATCAACGTCGACGACGAGTACTCCAGTTGCTCGGGCAGCGCGAGTTCGTTCTATTCGGTGCTCAAGGCGATCCGCAGCAACCCCTACTTTTCCGGCAAGACCCTGAGCAAGGCGTTGTGGTCCGACTCGCAGTATTTCCGCTCGCCCAACAACGCCGCCAACCAGCTGACCGAAGGCTATGAGATGACCTACGGCGGCAGCGTCAGCTATCTGACGCCGTACGTCGGCTACGGCATGAGCAAGTCCAGCCTGTTCCTCGGCATCTCGCCCGAGTTCAGCTCGGCTTCGCAAGCGGGCTCCATCGCTCAAAGCGTCGCCAGCGGCGGCTACCAGGGCGTGATGATCTGGGCGCCGAACGCCTTCCTCGACAGGGCCGCAGCCGAGCAGTACTACACCGAGATCGCCAAGGCGCAGATCGGCTCTACCGAGTCGGTGGAGTACGTTCCCTGATCGAAGTCGCAGCGGCGTGAGACGATGACGCTGAAGACTCTGGGGCTTAATCCAGGCAGCTCTGTGAAGTCTCTGCGCCCGCTTTCTTGCAGCGGGCGGCATCGCGGCGCGCCACAAGGCGCGCCGCGATGCGTCTGCGACCGCTTACTGCTTCTTGACCGGCCGCTTCCAGCCTTCCACCGTCGACTGGCGCGCGCGCGCGACGGTCAGTTCTCCCGGCGGCGCCAGGCGCGTGATCACCGAGCCGGCGGCGATCGTCGCGTCCTTGCCGACGGTGACCGGCGCCACCAGCGAAGTATTGGAGCCGATGAAGGCGCCGTCCTCGATGGTGGTGGTCGACTTGTTGACGCCGTCGTAGTTGCAGGTGATGGTGCCCGCGCCGACGTTGACGCCCGCGCCGATCAGGGCGTCGCCGAGATAGGTCAGGTGATTGGCCTTGCTGCCGACGCCGAGCGTGGCGTTCTTGGTTTCGACGAAGTTGCCGACGTGGGCGCCATCGGCGAGCACGGTGCCCGGACGCAGACGCGCATAGGGACCGATCTGCGCCGCGCCCTCCACCACCACGCCGTCGAGGTCGCAATGCGCGCGCACCAGGGTGCCGGCGCCGAGCTTGACGTCCTTGAGCCGGCAGAACGGCCCGATGCGCACGCCGTCGCCGAGTTCGACCTTGCCTTCCAGGACCACGTCGACATCGATCTCGACGTCCTGGCCGACCCGGACTTCGCCGCGCAGATCGAAGCGCGAGGGATCGGCCAGGCGCGCGCCCTGCAGGCAGACCGCGCGCGCCGCGCGCCATTGGTAGGCGCGCTCGAGTTGCGCGAGCTGCCAGGCATCGTTGGCGCCTTCGACTTCGATCGGGTCGGCGACGTGGACCATCTCGGCCGGGCTGTATTCGGAAGCGGCCGCGGCGAACACGTCGGTCAGGTAGTACTCGCCCTGCGCGTTGTCGTTGCCGAGGCGATCGAGCCAGCGACGCAGCGGCTCGCCATCGGCGACCAGGATGCCGGTGTTGACGGTGCGGATCTCGCGCTGTTCCTCGTCGGCGTCCTTGTGCTCGACGATGCGGCCGACGCGGCCTTCGGGATCGCGGACGATGCGGCCGTAACCGGTCGGGTCGTCCAGATCGGCGACCAGCACCGAAATGCGGCCCGGTGCGGCGAGCAGACGCTGCAGGGTCTCGGGGGTGATCAGGGCGACGTCGCCGTACAGCACCAGCACTCGCGCATCCTGCGGCACGCCGGGCATCGCCTGCTGCACCGCATGACCGGTGCCGAGGCGCTGCTGCTGCTCGGCCCAATGCAGGTCGTCCTGGCCCTCGAAGGCCGCACGCACCTGTTCGCCGCCATGGCCGTAGACCACATGGATGCCGGCCGGGCGCAGCGCCCGCGCGGTCTCGATCACGTGCGCCAGCATCGGCCGGCCGGCGATCTTCTGCAGCACCTTGGCGGTGGCGGACTTCATCCGCTTGCCCTCGCCCGCGGCGAGGATGACGATATGCAATTGATTCATCGAATCGTGAGCCATGGATTTCGGGTTCCTCGACGCGCACTCCGCGTCCGGGCCGAATCTTAGCAACTGCCTTGACGAGGATTCTGCATGCCCGCTGAGCGCGTTTCCTGGCGGCCGACCGCCCTGGTCGCCCTGTTCTTCACCTTGCTCGCGGCGCTGGTCCAACGCCAGGACGCAAACTGGGACCTGCGTAACTATCATTTGTACACGCCGCTGGCCTGGCTCGACGGACGCCTGGGCTACGACATCGCCGCGGCGCAGATGCAGACCTGGCACAACCCGATCGCCGACCTGCCCTTCGCCCTGTTGGTGCGGGGCGGCGCCAGCGGCTGGCTGGTCATGGTGTGGCTGGCCCTGCCGAGCTTCATCGCCTTGCTGTTCGGCCTGCGCTTGCTCGACGCGCTGATGCCGGCGCAGCGCAGCCGCTTGCGCACCTGGATGGCGGGCCTGGTCGCGATCACCGGTGCGGCGGTGTATCCCGGCACCGCGGCGACGTTCAACGATCACATCGTCGGCGCCTTCGTGCTGGCTGGCTTGTGGTGGGCGGTCGATTCGTTCCGGCGCCGCGGCGCCTGGGCGACCTGGCTGCCGGTCGGCCTGCTGGCCGGCATCGCCGCCGGCCTCAAGCTCACCGCCGTGATGTACTGCCTGGGCTTCATCGCCATGGCGCTGTGCGCGGGGCCGCTGAAGCAACTGCCGGCACGGCTGGTCGCGCTGGCGATCGGCGGCGCGCTCGGCGCGGCGCTGAGCTGGGGGCCGTGGGGCTGGTACCTGTGGGAGCATCACGGCAATCCGCTGTTCCCCTACTTCAATCACTGGTTCCACTCGCCCGATGCGCTGTTCAGCGAGCGCCGCGACCTGCGCTTCCTGCCGAAGACCGCGCTGGACGCGCTGAACGTGCCCCTGCGTCTGCTGCGCAAGAACAACGATTTCTCCGAGGCATCGCTCGCCGATGCGCGCCTGCTGCTCGGTTTCGGCGCATTCGCGGTTTGGCTGTGGCTGCGTGGCAAGCGCGGTGCCGAAGCGGCGAGCGCATTGCCTGTCGCTGCCGATGCTTCCCAGCAACGCGAAGCCGCCGCGTCGTACTGGCCGCTGCTGGCCTTCGTCGTGGTCAGCTATACGTTCTGGCTCGGCGTCTACAGCATCTACCGCTATCTGTATCCGCTCGAACTGTTGTTCTCGGTGCTGATCGTCGGCGTGATCTCGGTCGCATTCGCGCGGCGTGGGTCGCGCACCGCGTTGGTGGTCGGCGCACTGCTGGTCATCGCACCGACCAAGCATCCGGGTTGGGGACGCGACCCGTTCCGCAGCCCGATGATCTCGGTCGAGTTTCCCGCGTTGCCCGCCGACAGCCTGGTCGTGACCAGCACCGAGACGCCGATCGGGCATGCGGTGGCGTTCCTGCCGCGCGGCGTGCCGGCGCTGGCGATACGCAACAACTTCATGGACCCGCAGCAGTGCACGCGACTGCAGGCGCGCGTGGAAAGCCGGATCGCCGGCCATGACGGGCCGCTGTGGCTGTTGCGCCCGGTCGAAGTCGACACGGTCGCCGCAGAACGCATGACCCTGTACGGCTTGCGCGTCGACGGCGCCTGCCGGCGCGTTGCCGACAGTCTGGCCGAGATCGAACTGTGCCCGCTCGCGCGGACGCCGTTCACTCCGATCTGTAGCGCACCACCTGGTCGGTGATCAGGCGCAGGATCTCGTTCGAGCGCCGGTTGACGGTGTCGAGGATCAGCCCGGTCGCGAGCAGGATGAAGGCGGTCAGGGCCAGGGCCGCGGCGAGCACCGCGGTCGAGGGATGGGTGACTTCGCCGCTGAGGGTGTATTCGTGGACGACGAAGGCGCCGAAGCCCAGGCTCGCCAAACCCGCGATCAAGGCGGCGACGCCGAAGAACAGCAGCGGCCGCAGATCCTTGAACAAAAAACCGATCGTGCGCAGCACGCGGAAACCGTCGCGGAAGGTGTTGAGCTTGGACTCGCTGCCTTCCGGGCGCACGCCGTAGGGCACGGTGCGTTCGCTGAGTACGAAGGCGTGGGCCATCGCGAACACGGTCATCTCGGTCTCGATTTCGAAACCGCTCGACAGCACCGGCATCGATTTGACGAAGCGGCGCGAGAAGGCGCGGTAGCCCGACAGCACATCGCGCACCGGCTGCCCGAATAGGCGGCCGATGCTCCAGCGCACCAGGCGATTGCCGAAGCCATGAAAGCGCCGGAACGAACCGCTGTCGTGGCTTTCCAGCCGCGTGCCGACCACCATGTCGGCGCGTCCCTCGACGATGTCCTCGATCAGCATCGCGGCGTGATCGGCCGGGTAGGTGTCGTCGCCGTCGACCATCACATAGACGTCGGCCTCGACCTCGCGGAACATCGCACGCACCACGTTGCCCTTGCCCTTGGCCGGCACGCGGTGCACCCGGGCGCCGGCGGCGCGCGCGATCGCCGCGGTGTCGTCGGTGCTGGCGTTGTCGAACACCCAGACCTCGGCGTCGGGCAGGACGCGGCGGAAGTCGGCGACCACCTTGGCCACCGTCCGGGCTTCGTTGTAGCAGGGGATGAGTACTGCGCTGCGCAAACCGCCGCTCCCGTCGTGCCGGCTGGTGATGGGCGCGATGGTACAGGGTCGCTTGGCTAGAATGCGCGCATGACCGCCGCCCCGCCCGCCCCTGCAAGCCCCCACCCGGCCCTCACCGCCGAGGCTGGCGCATGAGTCTCACCCGCCAGAGCCGCAATTACCTCATGTTCGGGGTATTTCAGTACTTCATCGACTGGGGCGTCATGGTCGGGCTGAGCCATATGGGCATGCCGGTGGAGGCCGCGAACCTGGCCGGCCGCATCAGCGGCGCCTTGCTCGGCTTCTGGCTCAACGGGCGTTTTACCTTCGCCAGCGAAGACACCCGGGTCGGTCGACGCCAGTTCGGGCGTTTCGTGGCGATGTGGATCGCCACCACCATCGCCAGCACCTGGGCGATCAGTACCGTCGATGCCTACGCTGGCCTCAAATGGACCTGGCTCGCCAAACCGGTGATCGAAGTGATCCTGGGAGGCATCGGCTTCCTCGCTTCGCGCCATTGGGTGTATCGACGCTGAGAGGCCGACGCTGAGAGGCCGGCGCTGAGTTCGCAACGGCGCCGCGATAACCGGGGCGCACCCGCCTCTCTCCTGCCCTCACCCCCGCCTTCGCGGGGGCGACGGCATGAAAGCACCCGTGCACATGGCCGCCACTCGATCCCGAAACGAAAAACGCCGGCGCAAGGCCGGCGTTTTCGTTGCAGCGATGACCTGCTGCGGCGTTGCGAAGCAAGACTCAGTGCTTGATGTTCTTGCGCAGACGCTCCAGCGCCTGCAGCTGCGCCATCGCCTCGGCGAGCTTGGACTGCGCTTCGGCGACATCCATCTGCGGGCCGCGGTTGGCGAGCATGCGCTCGGCTTCTTCCTTGGCGGCGCGGACGGCAGCCTCGTCGATGTCCTGGGCGCGGATCGCGGTGTCGGCCAGCACGGTCACGACCTGCGGCTGCACTTCCAGGATGCCGCCGGAGACGACGAAATCCAGCTGTTCGCCGCTCGGCAGGGTCACCACGACCTTGCCGGGCTTCAGGCGCGTGATCAGCGGCGCGTGGCGCGGTGCGATGCCGAGTTCGCCGATCTCGCCGGTGGCGACGAGCAGCGTCGCCTCGCCGTGGAAGATTTCTTCCTCGGCGCTGACGATGTCGCAACGGAACGTAGTGGCCATATCTTTCTCGCTTTGCTCGTTCGACGGGGATCGGGAATGGGAAATGGGGAATCGTCTAAAGCCGAAGCAACGGCCGACGTTCCGCTCTTACGAATCCCGAATCCCGACTCCCAATTCCCGAGACGCCGTCAGGCGTCTCAGCCCACGCCCATCTTCTTGGCCTTCTCGACCGCTTCCTCGATGCCGCCGACCATGTAGAACGCCTGCTCCGGCAGGTGGTCGTACTCGCCTTCGACGATGCCCTTGAAGCCGCGGATCGTGTCCTTCAGCGACACGTACTTGCCCGGCGCGCCGGTGAACACTTCGGCGACGTGGAAGGGCTGCGAGAAGAAACGCTCGATCTTGCGCGCGCGCGACACGGCCTGCTTGTCTTCTTCCGACAGCTCGTCCATGCCGAGGATCGCGATGATGTCCTTGAGCTCCTTGTACTTCTGCAAGGTGGCCTGGACGCGACGCGCGGTGTCGTAGTGCTCGGCGCCGATCACGTTCGGGTCGAGCTGACGCGAGGTCGAGTCGAGCGGGTCGACCGCCGGGTAGATACCCAGCGATGCGATGTTACGGCTCAACACGACGGTGGCGTCGAGGTGGGCGAAGGTGGTGGCCGGCGACGGGTCGGTCAGGTCGTCCGCGGGCACGTACACGGCCTGGATCGAGGTGATCGAACCGGTCTTGGTCGAGGTGATGCGCTCCTGCAGGACGCCCATTTCCTCGGCCAGGGTCGGCTGGTAACCCACCGCCGACGGCATACGGCCGAGCAGCGCCGACACTTCGGTACCGGCCAGCGTGTAGCGGTAGATGTTGTCGACGAAGAACAGGACGTCGCGGCCCTTGCCGTTCTCGTCCTTCTCGTCGCGGAAGTATTCGGCCATGGTCAGGCCGGTCAGGGCGACGCGCAGACGGTTGCCCGGCGGCTCGTTCATCTGGCCGTACACCATCGCGACCTTCGAGTCCTTCAGGCTCTCGAGCTGGATGACGCCGGCTTCGGCCATCTCGTGGTAGAAGTCGTTGCCTTCGCGGGTACGCTCGCCGACGCCTGCGAACACCGACAGACCCGAGTGCTCGGTGGCGATGTTGTTGATCAGCTCGAGCATGTTGACCGTCTTGCCCACGCCGGCGCCGCCGAACAGGCCGACCTTGCCGCCCTTGGCGAACGGGCACATCAGGTCGATGACCTTGATGCCGGTTTCCAGCAGCTCGTTGCCCGAGGACTGGTCGGCGTAATCGGGAGCCGCGCGGTGGATTTCCCAATGCTCGGTGGCTTCGACCGGACCGGCTTCGTCGATCGGCTCGCCGAGCACATTCATGATGCGGCCCAGGGTGCCCACGCCGACCGGCACCGAAACGCCCTTGCCGGTGTTGATGGCGATCAGGTTGCGCTTGAGGCCGTCGGTGGAACCGAGCGCGATCGCGCGCACGATGCCGTCGCCGAGCTGCTGCTGCACTTCGAGCGTGATGGCGGTGTTCTCGACCTTCAGCGCGTCGTACACGCGCGGCACCGATTCGCGTGCGAACTCGACGTCGACGACCGCACCGATGATCTGAACGATCTTGCCCTGGCTGCTGCTCATCTTTGATTCCTCAGTAACTTTCAAATGCTGCTCGTGGTCGCTGGCCTGGCCGCGCCCACCGGATGGTTTAGACCGCCGCGGCGCCGCCGACGATTTCGGAGATTTCCTGGGTGATCGCTGCCTGGCGGGCCTTGTTGTAGACCAGGTTCAGGGTGCCGATCAGCTTGCTGGCGTTGTCGCTCGCCGACTTCATCGCGACCATGCGCGCGGCATGCTCGGAAGCCACGTTCTCCAACACCGCCTGGTACACCAGCGACTCGATGTAGCGCGTCAGCACGTGATCGAGCACGGTCTGCGCATCGGGTTCGTAGATGTAGTCCCAGTCGTGCTTGGCGACCTGCGTCTCCGGCGCCGGCAGCGGCAGCAGCTGATCGAACGCCGCGCGCTGGGTCATCGTGTTGACGAAATCGTTGTAGCTCAGGAACACGCGATCGATGTTGCCGGCGCTGTAGGCGTCCAACATGACCTTGATCACGCCGACCAACTGCTCCAGGTGCGGCTTGTCGCCCAGATGGGTGACCGAAGCGAGCATGTTGACCTTGATGCGGCGGAAGAATACCGACGCCTTCTGGCCGATGGTGACCACGTCGACCTCGACGCCCTGCTCCTGCCACTTGCGGATTTCGCCGAGCAGCTTGCGGAACAGGTTGTTGTTGAGGCCGCCGGCCAGGCCGCGGTCGGACGACACGATCACATAGCCGACGCGCTTGGGATCTTTGCGCTCGACCATGTACGGATGCTTGTAATCGGTATTGGCCTGGGCCAGGTGACCGATCACCTGCTTGATCACGCGCGCGTACGGGCGCGAGGTCTTCATCCGATCCTGCGCCTTGCGGATCTTGGAAGCCGAGACCATTTCGAGCGCGCGCGTCACCTTGCGGGTGTTCTGCACGCTCTTGATCTTGGTTTTGATTTCTCTGCCGCCGGCCATTGCTCGCTCCGCTCGTGGGATTGGGTATTCGGGATTCGGGATTCGCTGAAACTGGGATCGGGATCGGCTGCGCCGAATCCCGAATCCCTAATCGCGAATCCCGGCCTTACTCACCAGGTCCCGGTCCGCTTGAACTCTTCGATGCCCTTCTTGAAGGCGCCTTCGATCTCGTCGTTCCAGTCGCCGCTGTCGTTGATCTTCTTGACCAGCTCGCCGGCGGTGTTGGTGAAGTGCGCGTGCAGCGCCTCTTCGAACGCACCGATCTTGGCCACCGGCACGTCGTCCATGTGGCCCTTGTCGACCGCGTAGATCGACAGCGACTGCAGGGCGATCGACATCGGCGCGTACTGCTTCTGCTTCATCAGCTCGGTCACGCGCTGACCGCGCTCGAGCTGCTTGCGGGTGGCTTCGTCGAGGTCGGAAGCGAACTGCGCGAACGCAGCCAGCTCGCGGTACTGGGCCAGGGCGATACGGATGCCGCCGGACAGCTTCTTGACGATCTTGGTCTGGGCCGCGCCGCCGACGCGCGACACCGAGATACCGGCGTTCACGGCCGGGCGGATGCCGGCGTTGAACAGGTCGGTTTCCAGGAAGATCTGGCCGTCGGTGATCGAGATCACGTTGGTCGGCACGAACGCCGAGACGTCGCCGGCCTGGGTTTCGATGATCGGCAGCGCGGTCAGCGAACCGGTCTTGCCCTTCACTTCGCCGTTGGTGAACTTCTCGACGTAGTCGGTCGACACGCGCGCGGCGCGCTCGAGCAGGCGGCTGTGCAGGTAGAACACGTCGCCCGGGTAGGCTTCGCGGCCCGGCGGGCGCTTGAGCAGCAGCGAGATCTGGCGGTAGGCCACGGCCTGCTTGGACAGATCGTCGTACACGATCAGCGCGTCTTCGCCGCGGTCGAGGAAGTACTCGCCCATGGTGCAGCCCGAGTAGGCGCTGATGTACTGCATCGCGGCCGATTCGGACGCGGTCGCGGCGACCACGATGGTGTGGGCGAGCGCGCCGTTCTCTTCGAGCTTGCGCACGACGTTGGCGACCGAGCTAGCCTTCTGGCCGATCGCGACGTACACGCACTTAATGCCGGTGCCCTTCTGGTTGATGATCGCGTCGATCGCCAGGGCGGTCTTGCCGGTCTGGCGGTCGCCGATGATCAGCTCGCGCTGGCCGCGGCCGATCGGGATCATCGCGTCGACGGTCTTGTAACCGGTCTGCACCGGCTGGTCGACCGACTTGCGCCAGATCACGCCCGGGGCCACGCGCTCCACCGGAGCGGTCATGGTCGCGGCGATCGGGCCCTTGCCGTCGATCGGCTCGCCGAGCGCGTTGACGACGCGGCCGAGCAGTTCGCGGCCGACCGGCACTTCCAGGATGCGTGCGGTGGTCTTGGCGATGTCGCCTTCGCG
Source organism: Lysobacter antibioticus (assembly GCF_001442535.1). Lineage (NCBI taxonomy): Bacteria > Pseudomonadati > Pseudomonadota > Gammaproteobacteria > Lysobacterales > Lysobacteraceae > Lysobacter > Lysobacter antibioticus. The sequence goes on from NZ_CP013141.1 coordinate 2,532,724, forward strand.
CAGGTGTTCGTAATCGCCCAGCACCACGGCGCCGACCGAGTCGCGCTCCAGGTTCAACGCCAGGGCGAAGGTGTTGTTCGGCAGTTCGATCATTTCGCCCTGCATCACGTCGGCCAGGCCGTGGATGCGCACGATGCCGTCGGACACCGAGGTGACCGTGCCTTCATTGCGCGCTTCGGCGGCCAGCTTGACCTTCTCGATGCGGGTCTTGATCAGTTCGCTGATTTCGGACGGGTTGAGCTGGGTGCTTGCCATTGTCGTTTCCTTGGTCCTGCATCGCGATGGGGCGACGCGCGGGTGCTTTCTTTATTCGGGAATCGGGAGTCGGGAATCGGGAGTCGGAAGAGCGAGCTTCGAACGATTCCCTGTTCCCTGTTCTCTAATCCCGGCGTTAACCGGCCAGCGCCGTCTGCAGGCGCGCGAGCTTGCCCTTGAGCGAGCCATCGATCACCACGTCGCCGGCATCGATCACCGCGCCGCCGATCAGCGACGCGTCGACGGCCGTCTCGACTTCGACCTTGCGGCCGAAGCGCTTCACCAGCGCGGCCGTGATCGATTCGAGTTCGGCCGCGGGCAGATCGCTGGCGGAGGTGACCTTGGCCTTGACCACGCGATCGGCTTCGGCGCGCAGTTCCTCGAACTGACCGGAGATCTCCGGCAGCAGCGCCAGACGGCGGTTGTCGGCCAGCAGCGCGAGAAAGCGCTGGAAGGCTTCGTCCGCGCCGTCGATCGCGACCAGGCCGACGGCGTCGGCCAGGGTCAGCTGCGGATGACCGAGCAGCCCCTGCACCTGCGGATCGCCGGCGACGCGCGCCGCGAAGGCGAGCGCCTGGGACCATTCGGCGGAGCGGCCGGCGTCGTTCGCGGCCGCGAAAGCGGCGCGGGCGTACGGACGTGCGAGGGTAAGGTTCTGGCTCATCGCGTTGGGCTATCCGATCAGATTTCTGCGGCCAGCTCGTCGAGCAGCGCCTTGTGGGCGTTTGCGTCGATTTCGCGCTTGAGCAGCTTTTCGGCGCCGGTCACGGCCAGCGTGGACACCTGCTTACGCAGATCCTCGCGAGCGCGATCGGTGGCCGCGGCGATTTCGGCGTCGGCCAGCGCTTTCAGGCGCGTGCCTTCGACGACGGCGTCGGTCTTGGCCTGGTCGATGATCTGATTGGCGCGCTGATGCGCCTGATCGATGATCTCGTTGGCCTTGGTACGGGCTTCACGCAGCGCCGCGTCGACGCTTTCCTGCGCCTGCGCAAGGTCTTTCTGGCTGCGTTCGGCAGCCGCAAGACCTTCGGCGATTTTCTTCTGGCGCTCTTCGATCGCTGCGTTCAGCGGCGGCCAAATGAACTTCATCGTGAACCATACGAGGATCGCGAAGGAGAGCATCTGACCGAAGAAAGTCATGTTGGGATTCATGACGGGTCCTCGACGTTGCTTACGTTGGGCCGGCTAGCGCCGGCCCGGGTTGCCGAATCGTGCCCCGGTCGGGGCACGGTTCTGCCTGATCAGCCAGCGGCGCCAGCGAGCTTGACGGCTTCGATCAGCGGGTTGGCGAACGCGAAGAACAGAGCGACGGCGAGACCGATGATGAACGCGGCGTCGATCAGGCCGGCGAGCAGGAACATGCGGCCCTGCAGCATCGGGACCAGCTCCGGCTGACGCGCGGCGGATTCGAGGAACTTCGAACCCATGATCGCGATGCCCAGGCAAGCGCCGAGCGCGCCGAGGCCGATGATGATGCCGATCGCGATGGCGGTCAGACCCTGAACGTTGGCGATGAACTCCATGGTGCTTCTCCTGGTAGAGGTAGTGCTAAACGGTGAAGGGAAAACGAATGAGGGGTGGTGCGCGTCGAGCGATGGATCAATGACTTTCGCGGGCGCCTGCGATGTAGACGACCGTGAGGATCATGAAGATGAAGGCCTGCAACAGGATGATCAGGATGTGGAAGATCGCCCAGGCCGCGTTGGCGATGACGCCAGGCACGAACGTGTAGATGCTTCCCATCAGACCGGCGATGAGCATGAACACCAGCTCGCCGCCGTACATGTTGCCGAACAGTCGCATCGCGAGCGAAACCGGCTTGACCAGCCACTCGATGATGTTCATGACCAGGTTGACCGGCACCAGCACGAGCTTCATCGGGCCGTGCGCGTGGAACGGCGCGGTGACCAGCTCCTTGCCGAAGCCGCCGACGCCCTTGGCCGAAACCGCGTGGCCGATCAGGATGAAGAACACCGAGGCCGAGATCGCGAAGGTCGTATTGAGGTCGGCGGTCGGGACGGCGCGGAAATACGTGTGGTGCGCCGCTTCCGGACCGGCGGTGACGTGGACCAGCCAGCCGAACAGATCGAGCGGCAGCAGGTCCATCGTGTTCATGAACACGACCCACATGAAGATGGTCAGCGCCAGCGGGGTCACCGAACGGCGGTCGCCGTGGAAGGTGTCCTTCACCTGGCCGTCGATGAACTCGAGAATGATCTCGACGAAGGCCTGGCCCTTGCTCGGGACGCCCGCGGTGGCCTTGCGTGCCGCCAGACCGAACCACAGGATGAAGAGCAGGCCGAGCACCAAAGCGACGATCCACGAGTCGAAATTGAACTTCGACAACGCTTCACTGCCAAAGACCTCACTGGTGTTGTGGGTCAAATGGTGCTTGATGTATTCGTTCAGGCCGCCCGAACCGGTCTGTTCACTCACGAAAGACACCTTATCGTTTCAAAAGATTGGCCAGTACGAACGCCAGCGTCGCCGCCAACAGCCCCACCAGCATTGGAAGCGGAGGTAGACGCCACCAGGCCATTCCGAGCCCGAGCACCGCCAGTACCACCACCCATTTGAATATGACTCCGGCCAACAACCGACCCACTACCATCCCGGCCGGCTGCACGCCTCCCCCCAATGCCATCCTGGCGGCCACGAGGCTGCCAGCGACCGTCGCGCCGCCGCCGACCGCCGCCGCCAATGCGTGGGACGCACCGAAGGGGTAGAAGGCCAGCGCAGCCAGCGCCATCGCGCCGAATTGCCAGGCAATCGCGCGCGACGCCAACCGGCGACCTGCGGACAAAGGATCGTGCACGCGGGACTCGTCGGTATGGGGTTGGCGCAAAGCGCCCGGTAGAGCCGCAAAAGTATAGAACGCGGGCGCAGTTGCGGCAACCGGCGTCGGTCATGCCCGTGCATGGCGCCCGGCAGTACACGGTCTCTATCGCGGCGAGGTGGGGCTTCATGGCCGCGACTATGGCCCGCACTGCGCAGCCGTTGAATTACCCGGCAGGTAAAGCGCGCGCCGCGGGCGGCCGCATCGATAGCTGGGATCTATCGTATCGAGCATAAAGGTCGATTTGATTTCCGAAGGCAAAGGCGTATTGTTGAGAACAATTCTCATTTAGACCATCCCCATGAGCAAGACCCTCAGCTTTGCCTGCGTGCATTTCTCGGTCGCGTTCCTCGTCGGCTACCTGATGACCGGCAGCGTCTGGGTCGGCGGCGCGCTGGCCCTGGTCGAACCGGCCTGCAATACGGTGGCCTTCCACTTTCACGAGAAGATCTGGAAGCGGATCGAACGCCGCCGCGCCGCGGCCTCGCCGGGCGCACTGGCGACTTGATCGAAATCTTTGACGAAGTTCGGAACCTTTCGCGCAAGCACCGGTCAGTATCTGTGAACGCCCGCCGCCTCTCTCTCCTCGTCAATGGCAAAGCAGCGGCGGGCTCCCCCGAAGCCCCGGCATGACCCGCCGGGGCTTCGCCTTTTTTGCGGCAGCGATCACCGTTTGCGGCATTGCGACTTTGCCGCAACGGTCGACCCGGCTTTTTTTCACCGTCACTCCACTTATTGCGCGGCATTCATGTACGCGCCAGTACATCAAACCGTACTGCGCTTCCCCCGCAACGGAGTGATCCTGTGAACCCGAAACTTTTGCCACTGACGCTCGCGTTGGCCGCGACGAGCGCTCTGTTCGCGCGATCCGCGCATGCCGAAGACGATCGCTTCACCGTACGCTTGGGCGCCATGTCGGTCGAAGGCAGCGGCGAACTCAGTGCCGGCACCACCTACCGCGGCGAACCCTACCGATTCAGCCAGGACTTCGATTTCGGCAGCCGCGAAACCGTGCCGCGCATCGAGGGCGTGTTCCGCTTCAGCGAACGCAACCGCCTGCTGTTCAATTATTTCGGCTACGACAAGAGCAAGCGCGCCACCCTCAGCGAAGCGATTTCCTACGACGACACGACCATCCCGGCTGGCAGTTTCGCCGAGGCCAAGGCCAAGTTCGAACTGGCCAGCGTGATGTACGACTACGCCGTGGTCGAGACCGAGACGGTGAGCTGGGGCCTGCAGATCGGCGTGGAATACGCCAAGCTCGAAGGCAAGCTGCGCGCCGAGGCCGGCGCCGACAACTACCGCACCAGTTCCAGCGAAGACGGCTATGCGCCGGTGGTCGGCACGCGCCTGACCCTGTCGCCGAACGATAAGTGGCGTTTCGTCCTCCAAGGCCAGTACCTCGACGCCGACTGGGGCGATTTCGGCGATTACGAAGGCGACGTCAGCCGCGCCAACGCCCTGGTCGAGTACCGATTCACCCCGGCGATCGGTGCCTTTGTCGGCTACGACTGGTTCAAGATCGACGCCCGACGCGCAGGCAACGATGGCGTGCTCGGCCTGGACCAGCGCTTCAAGGGACCGATGGCGGGCGTGACGCTGTCGTTCTGAGGAAGCGTTAGACCCGGTGCGTGCGGTGCATTCGCGCCGCACGCAGCGATCTGGAACGCTGTGATGCGACATGGGCAGGAGCGGCGCAAGCCGCGACAACGCACCCCCATGATCGTTGCGCCGGTCGCCGCCGGTTCGCGGTCGCGGCTTGCGCCGCTCCTACCCTGCGATCGCCAGTCCGCAACGCAGATCGGAAGCCGGCCAGCGCCCCGCGGACGCCGGCCGTCGAGAGCGGATCAGCCCTTCTTCTTCGGGATATACAGATCGGTGATGGTGCCGTCAAACACCTCGGCGGCCATGCCGACCGATTCGCTCAGGGTCGGGTGCGGGTGGATGGTGTGGCCGATGTCGGCGACTTCACAGCCCATCTCGATCGCCAGGCCGATCTCGGCGATCAGGTCGCCGGCGTGCACACCGACGATGCCGCCGCCGACGATGCGGTGGGTGGCTTCGTCGAAGATCAGCTTGGTGAAGCCCTCGGTGCGGCCGATGCCGATCGCGCGGCCGCTGGCGGCCCACGGGAACTTGCCGATGCCGACCTTGAGACCCTTGGCCTTGGCTTCGCTCTCGGTGACGCCGACCCAGGCGATTTCCGGATCGGTATAGGCCACCGACGGAATCACCCGCGCCACCCACTCTTTCTTCTCGCCGGCGGCCACTTCGGCGGCGAGCTTGCCTTCGTGGGTGGCCTTGTGGGCGAGCATCGGGTTACCGACCAGATCGCCGATGGCGAAGATGTGCGGCACGTTGGTGCGCATCTGCCGGTCGGCCGGGATGAAGCCGCGTTCGGTGACGCTGACGCCGGCTTTGTCGGCACCGATCTTGCCGCCGTTAGGCGCGCGGCCCACCGCGACCAACACGCGGTCGTAGACGGTCGCCTCGAGCGCGGCGGCCTTGCCGGCCTCAGCGCTTTCGAAGGAGACCTTGATGCCTTCCTTCAACGCCTCGGTGGCCGCGGCCTTGGTCTTCAGATACACCGCCACGCCCTGCTTCTTCAGGCGGTCGGCGAGCGGCTTGACCAGATCGGGATCGGCGCCCGGCATCAACTGGTCCATGAACTCGACCACGGTGACTTCGCTGCCCAAGGCGCGGTACACCGTGGCCATTTCCAGGCCGATGATGCCGCCGCCGACGACCAGCAGTTTCCGCGGAATCTCGGCCAGTTCCAGCGCGTCGGTGGAGTCCATCACGCGCTTGTCGTCCCACGGGAAATTGCCGAGCTTCACCGCCTGCGAACCGGCGGCGATGATGCACTGCTCGAAGCGGATCAATTGGGTGCCGCCCTCGCCCGCCACTTCCAGTTCGTTGGGCGAGACGAAGCTGCCGGTACCGGAGACCACGCGCACTTTGCGCTGCTTGGCCATGCCGGCCAGGCCCTTGGTCAGCTGGCCGACCACTTTTTCCTTGTATTTGCGCAACGCATCCAGGTCGATGCTCGGCTTGCCGAAGCTGACGCCGTAGTCGCTGGCGTGCTCGGCCTCGTCGATGACCGCGGCCGCATGCAGCAACGCCTTGGACGGAATACAGCCGACATTGAGACAAACGCCGCCGAGGCTCGCATAACGCTCGACCAGCACGGTGTCGAGGCCGAGGTCGGCGGCGCGGAACGCGGCGGTGTAGCCGCCGGGGCCGGAGCCGAGCACGAGCATGCGGCATTCGACATCGGCCTTGCGGCCGCTTGCCGCGGCGGCGCTCGGTGCGGGTGCGCTGCTGGCCGCTGCCGGCGGAGCCACCGCAGCGGCGGTGGGCTTCGACGCTTCGGCCGGCGCCGGCGCGCTCTTTTCCGCAGCCGGCTTCGGCGCCTCGCCTGCGCCTTCCGCTTCGAGGATCGCGATCACCGCGCCCTCCGAAACCTTGTCGCCGATCTTGACGCTGATCGACTTGACCACACCGTCGGCCGACGAAGGCACTTCCATCGTCGCCTTGTCCGATTCCAGCGTGACCAGGCCCTGGTCTTTCTTCACCGTATCGCCGACGGCGACCAGCAATTCGATCACCGGCACGTCGTCGTAGCCGCCGATGTCGGGAACCTTCACTTCGATGTTGTTGGCCATGACGCTGCGTCCTTTGTTCTATCTCGGGCCGACGGCGCATTCAAAGCGTCCGTCGTGGGGGCGGCCATCGCAGCGCGACGGCCTGGCATGGGGCGGCGCGTACGCCGGATCAGCTCGCCGGCGTCGATGCGGCTTCGGCCAGCCGCTTGTCGAGTTCGTCCAGCGATTCTTCCAGCGCGCGCCAGCGGCGTTCGCGCTTGGACTCGCTCTCGTTCGCCGCTTCGGTCATCAGGCCGACCTGTTCCATGATCGATTCGCCCGGCCCGCAATCGGGGCGCACGCCGCTGATGCGCAGGCCGTCGACGACGAAGATCAACTGGTCCTGCTCGTGGAACTCGGCGGCCTTGCCTTCCGGCGCCAGCGTGGACAGCGCGCGCTTCCAGCTCGCGACCAGGCGCTGGGCCAGGACGGCCGGCATCGGCGCCTCTTCGTTCTCGACTTCCTGGTCCACCCGCAGTTCCAGCGCCGAGCTGCGGCGCGAGGAGCTCCAGGCCGCGACACGCTCGCTGGCGGTGGCGTGGCGCAGGGTCCAATCGCTCTCGCCCGGAATCAGCATCAGGCCGCTCTCGACGCCGCGCGCCGGCAGGTAGGTCAGGCGCAGGCCCGGCTCGGCCTTGGCCGCGAGCAGTTGCTCGACCGCCGAACCGTGGTTTTCGGTGGCCGGCGGCCAACCGCGGCCCAGGGACACCTGGCAGCCATCGGCGGCGTGAGCCAACGGAGCGGCCAGCAGCAAGGCGATCAGGCCGATGCGGCCAAGACGGCGTGGAGCGGAGACGTTCGGTATGCGGCTCATTACGGCGGGCAATCCTATGGAGAACAGCGGGCGTCGGGGCGTGGAGCTTGCGAGCTGGGCGCGTTCGCAACGAGGCGCCCCGGTCGTGGACCGGAGCGCATCGCGGCGGCATCGCCGGCATCGGGCGAAATCGGCATGGCGGCCTGCCACGGTAGCCTGCTCCGCGTCGCCGCCGATGACGGCAGCGGCGCGATGCGCACTACGGAACCGAAGCGGGGAGCCATCGCCGACGCGTGCCGCGCTTACAACAGCACGCGGCGCAGATCGGCCAGCAACTGCGCCAGGTAGGCGGTGAAGCGCGCCGCGGCGGCGCCGTCGATGACGCGGTGGTCGTAGGACAGCGACAGCGGCAGGATCAGGCGCGGCACGAACTGCTTGCCGTCCCACACCGGCTTGGTCGCCGACTTGGACACGCCGAGGATGGCGACTTCCGGTGCGTTGACGATCGGGGTGAACGAGGTGCCGCCGATGCCGCCGAGCGAGCTGATCGAGAAGCAGCCCCCGCTCATGTCGGCCGGGCCGAGCTTGCCGTCGCGCGCCTTGGCGGCGAGTTCGCCGGTTTCCTTGGCGATCTGCAGCACCCCCTTCTTGTCGCAGTCGCGCACCACCGGAACCACCAGGCCGTTCGGCGTGTCGGCGGCGAAACCGATGTGGAAATACTTCTTGAGGGTCAGGTTTTCGCCGGAGGCATCGAGCGAGGCGTTGAAGTCGGGGTATTTCTTCAGCGCGGCGACGCTGGCCTTCATCAGGAAGGCGAGCATGGTCAGCTTCATGCCCGACTTCTCGTTTTCCTTGTTGAGCGCGACGCGCAGCGCTTCGAGCTCGGTGATGTCGGCATCGTCGTGCTGGGTGACGTGCGGGATCATCGCCCAGTTGCGCGCAAGGTTGGCGCCGGAGAGCTTCTTGATGCGCGACAGCGCGACCGTCTCGGTCTCGCCGAACTTGCTGAAATCGACCTTCGGCCACGGCAGCAGGTTGAGGCCGCCGCCGTTCGAGGCCGGCGCGCCGCCGGTCGCGGCGACCGCGCCGCCGCCCTGCATGACGCCCTTGACGAAGGACTGCACGTCTTCCTTGCTGATGCGGCCAGCGCGTGCGCTGCCGCTGACCCGGCCCAGGTCGACGCCGAGCTCGCGTGCGAACAGACGCACCGCCGGGCTCGCATACGGCACCTTGTCGGGCATGAGTTCGTCGGCGGTGAACGCCACCGGCGGAGTGCGCGGCGGCATCGCTTCGGGGTCGGTGCCGGCGGTGGCGCCGGGCATCGCGGTGGCGGTGGCGGTGGGTGCGGCCGGGGCTTCGGGCTTGGCTGCGGGGGCTTCGGCCTTGGGCGGAGCTGCGGCCGCGGCGGGAGCTGCGGGCGCGGTGGGTTTGGCGGGTTCTTGGGACTGCGTCGGCGCTGTTTTCGCTGCCTCTTCGGTTGGCTCTATCAGCGCGACGACGCTGCCTTCGGCCAGTTGGTCGCCGATCTTGACCTTGAGCTCGCGCACCACGCCGGCGAACGGCGCCGGCACTTCCATCGTGGCCTTGTCCGATTCCAGCGTCACCAGTCCCTGGTCCTGGGTGACCGTGTCGCCGACCGCGACCAGCAGTTCGATGACGGGTACGCCGTCGTAGTCGCCGATGTCGGGGACGCGTGCTTCCTTCAGCTCAGCCATTTCGTGGGGCTCCGCAATGCGCGAAAACCCTATTGTGGCGGTTGCAGGCGGTCACGCCAACCGCGTTGCCGGCCAATACCCACTAAAGGCCTAAGCGGCACCGGAACGCACACCGGCGGCGCCAGCGTACGCCCCAGTACTGCCGTGCGCCGGTCACGGCTTGGCGGATTGGCCCGACTTGCCCGGCGTCGACTCGACCTGCAGCAGGTCAAGCGGTTGGCCCTGGTAGCGATACTCCAGTGCGTTCTCCAGTACGTCGAGCGCGCGCATCTGCCGGCACAGGCCTTCAGCGCGGCGTCCGAGCGCATCGGCGCGCGGCTGCACCGCGGCTTCGATCTTGGCATCCAGGTCGTCGAGCTTCTGCAGGCGGCCGACATCGCCGCTGAAGGCGGCGGTGACCGCGCCGCCGACGACCTCGCCGATCACCGTCGGCAAGGTGTCGCCGAGCGCATCGCCGATGCCGTCGCCGAGCGCCTTGCCGCTGAAGTGGGTCGGGGTGATCACTCGGCTCAGGCGGGCGTCGAGCTGCTGACGCGCCTTCTCGACATGGGCGCGGGTGCGCTCGGGATGGTTGCCGAGCGCCGCGGCGACCTCGCCGAGCGCGGTGAAGGCGATGCCCGCCGCCTCCCGGCCGATCAGCTGCGCCTCGGGCATGGCCGCGCGGGTGCCACGCTCGAACTCGGCCAGGCGGCGCGCATCGGCAGCGTCGAGCGCGACCCAGCGGTCGTCGACGAACAAGCGCCCCTGGCGCATCACGATGGCCTTCGGTTCGCCCTTCTCGCGGGTCAGGATCAGGCTACGCTCGTTGAGGCTCAGGAAATAACCGCTGTCGATTTCGCAGCTGGCGTCGACATGGATGTTGGAGGCGAAGCTCGAGCCGCAGACCAGCGTCAGTGCGGCCAGGGCGGTCAGTCGGAACGTGTGGGACGGGCGCATCGTCGGATCCTCGACGGTGAAGTGCGTTCAGGATGCCGCAGCGCCGCCGCGCCGGCCCGTGCCGATGGGCGGCGTGACCTTCGTCATGGCCGTTGGCCTTGCCGGCTGTGGCGGTTGCATCGGCACTCGAATCGGCGGCCGGACTCCTGGGCCGGTTTGCGTGAGCAGCGCAGTCGTCGACCGGTACCGCCCGGCCCGCGCAATCGCGCGAACGCCGGTGTTAATTCCGTTGCGATCATGGAACGCAGCGGTTCGCTCATCGCCTATCCAGCAAGACTGATCCCGTCCGGCGAAGCAACGGCTTTGCGTAATCGGAGCGTTCGACCGCGACGCGAGCACCCGCAAACCTCATCGCTCGCCATCGTTCATCGAACAGGTCCCGCACCCGAAACCCTTGCGGTGCGTGCGATCGGCGATGAATTTCCTTCGCATGCACAACGATCGCAGCCGATGAATTTCGCGCGCCTGCATGATGAGATGAACACAGGTTCATGCAAGTCGCGCTCGGTTCATTTTGTTCATTTTTCCCTTGAAAACATGCCTCTAACACGATGCGCGCGTGAAAGTTCCTTCACTCCCGTTCGCGCGGCAAGTTCGGTTCATGCGTGCATGGCTACCTTGTGCCCCGCCTCCCCCAAGGCATCGACACAACACAACAACAGGAGATATCTCCATGATGCGCTTTCGTCATTTGACCCTTGCCCTGATGGGCGCCATGGCCTTTGCCCCGGCCGCCTTCGCTCAGGATTCCACCACCACCGACACCGCGAGCGGCAAGCGCTTCGCCGTCGTCGGCGGTTACGCGCTCAGCCAGCCGACCAAGAACCCGCTGATCGGCGGCGTACGCACCGATCTCGACGGTGAAGGCGCGGCCACGCTCAGCGCCAGCTACTACATCAACGACAACATCGCCATCGAGGCGTGGGGCGCAGCCGACAAGTTCGGTCACCGCGTCAACGCCGGCGGCGGCAAGATCGGCAGCGTCGATTCGCAGCCGATCGCGCTGAGCGGCCAGTACCACTTCCGCACCGCCGACAGCGTCGTGCGTCCGTTCCTGGGCCTGGGCTACTACGAGGCCAACTACAGCAACGAGACCCCGATCGCCGGCCAGCGTCTGGGCGTGGAGACCGCCAAGGGCGCGATGGCGACCGCCGGCGTCGACCTCAACATCAACCCGACCTGGTTCGCCCGCGCCGACGTGCGCTACATGCAGGGCAAGTCGGACGTGAAGCTCAACGGCCTCAACGTCGGCGAAGCCGAGCTGAACCCGGTGACCCTCGGTATCGGCGTCGGCGCGCGCTTCTGATCGCCTGATCGCCTCGTTACGCAACACCCAACGGGCTCCTTCGGGAGCCCGTTGTCGTTTCGATCGCCGTCGCGCAGTGCCTTGTCGTCGCCAACGCTCAGGCGAACGCGCGCGGATCGGCCACGCGGATCAGATAGAACGCGGCCCCGCGGGGATCGCTCAGGCGCGCGATGCGGTCGGCGCCGGCGTCGAACGGCGCCAGCAGGACGCGGCCGCCGAGCGCCACCGCGCGCGCGGCGCAGGCATCGACATCGTGCACCTGCAGATAGATCGACCAATGCGGCGCCATGTCGCCCCATTCCGGCCCCATCTGCATCAGGCCGCCGAGCCTGCGCCGATCGTCGGAGAACACCCGGTAGCCGCTCGCCGCGGCCGGCTGCGCCTGCATCCGCCAACCGAACAAGCGCCGGTAATAGGCTTCCGCGCGGTCGAGGTCGCGCGTCGCCAGTTCGGCCCAGCACACGGCATTGTCGACGCCGAGGCGGTCGACGCCGGGATGGGCGCGCTGCTGGGCCAGCAGGAAGGCGACGCCTTCGGGATCGCTGCACACCGCCATGCGCACGTGCTCCATGAGCTCGAACGGCGCGGCGATCAAACGCCCGCCCAGCGCGACGGCGCGCTTGGCGACGGCGTCGCAGTCGGCAGCGCGGAAATACACGCCCCAATGCGGCACGCTGCTGCCGTCCGGCCCCGGCCAGGCGCCGGGCACCAGGCTGTAGGCGCCGGCGACGTCGTGGCCCTCGAGCTTGAAGATCGTGTACGGACTGCTGTCCGGCATCGGGGTGCGTTCGGTGGTCCAACCGAACAAAGCACAATAGAACGCCTCGGCCGCGACCTGGTCGTCGGTCGCCAACTCGAACCAACACGGCGCTCCCGGCGCGTGGACGAGCGAGGTCATCGTGGCTCTCCCCCTGACTACCCCTCGACACTACGCCGTGGCGAAGAAATCGTCATGGCGCGCTGCGGCGAAAGCGCTGCCTTGGGTGAGACAGCAGGAGTTTCGGTGAGCCTCGACCAGTACTGCACCGCGCTCAGGGATGCTCGGCCTCGACGTGGACGCGTTCGCGGCGCAGCAAATACAGCCCGCTGGCGACGATGATGGCCGCGCCGACCCAGGTCGTCGAATCGGGCAAGACGCCCCACAAGCTGAGGTCGAGCAATACGCCCCAGATCAAGGCCGTGTACTCCAGCGGCGCGATCAGCGAGGCCTCGCCGAGGCGGAAGGCTTCGGTGACCGCGTATTGCCCGATCGAACCGGCGACGCCGAGGCCGACGATCAGCCACAGGTCTTCGCCGCGGATCGGCGCCCATGTCGGCAAGGCCAGCGCGCCGGCGCCGAGGGTCAACATCACCATCAGCCAGACCATCATCGCCTGGGTGCTGTCGGTGCGCGACAGCAGGCGCACGGTGATCGCGCTGACCGCATAACCGAGCGCCGCGGCCAACACCGCCAGCGCGGCCAGGCTCAGCATGCCCTCGCCGCTCGGGCGCAACAGCACCAGCACCCCGATGAGGCCGATGCCGATCGCGACCCAGCGCCGCGGCCCGACCCGTTCGCCGAGAATCGGCCCGGACAGCGCGGTGATCAGCAAGGGCGCGATGAAGAAGATCGAATACGTCGTCGACAGCGGCAGCCGATGCACGCCGTAGACGAAGGTCGCCATCATGCCGATGCCGAGCACGCCGCGCAGCAGGTGCAGCGACCAACGCACGCGCAGCAAGGGCTTCAGCCCGCCGCTGGCCAGCGCCCAGGTCAGCACGAACGGCAGCGAGGAGGCACCGCGCAGCGCGGCGACCTGGAAGGGTGGGTAATGCGCCGACAGCAGCTTCAACAGCGCGTCCATGATCGAGAACATCACCACCGCGACCAACATGGTCGCCATCGCGCGACGGCGATGCGGATGCGCCGCGGTCATGACGAGTGCGGGCCGACGCAAGCGGCGCGCCGGGCGTAGGGCATGAAGCGGTGGCGTGACGAGAAGGACATGTCGGCCGATCGAAGCGGGACCGTCTATCTTGCCCGGCGCGCCTGCGCGCGTCATCCGGCCGAAGGCGGACGCGATGGAGACCGGGACGATGCCGACCGGGCCGGCATCGACGGAGCCGGCATCGACAGAGCCAACGTCGACAAAGCAGGATCAGCCGCGTCGGCGCAGCCGGCGCCCGAGCCCCAGGCTATAAGCCTGGTAGTAGCCGAGCAGCAGGCCGCCGACCGCGAGCAGGCTGCCTTGCCGCGGCAACCAACTGGCGTGGTCGCTCCAGCCGTGCGCGGCCTGCCACAGGCCGAACACGATCCGCGCCGCGACCACCAGGGTCAGACCCAGGATCAGCCAGCGGTTCGGCGTGTAGTACAGGCCCTGGGCCTCGTACTCGAAGCGGGTCAGGCAGACGCCGAGGACGCCGAGCAGCAGCCCGGCGCCCCAACCGAGCGCGGCATACAACGGCGCATCGACGATCCAGTAGCCGACCAGCCAGGCGCTGACGAAGAAGATCAGCAGCGACAGCAGCGACAGGGCCGCTGCCAGGCGCACCGCCCACGGCAGGGCCCGGCGCCGGGCCTTGCCGTAGCGATAGCGCTGGATCAACCCGAGCGGCAACAGCACCGCCCACAGCATCAAAAGGACGAGCAAGGCCAGCGGAATGAGCAGCAACAAGGGCATGGCCGCAGCTTACCGGTAGCCCCTGCCGACGTCGCGCGAAGGCGCCCGCACGGGACTGTCAGCGGCGGTCGGGGCGGTCCATGGGGCCTTGCGTTTCGTGTTTAGCGAAGGCCTTGGCGCTTGCCGCTTTGGGCCCTTGCCTTTGCTCGTCATCCCCGAAGGCGGGGGTGAGCGGACGTGCTTGCGAGCCACCGGCTCGCACGTCCGTGAACGCCGGGGCGCTCTGCGCCCTGGCCGGGCCGCAGAGACTTCAGCGCTCTGCTCGGACGAGCCCTGGACCCCCGCCTTCGCGGGGCTGACGGAGCCGAGGACAACGGCTGCGGCCGGGACGATGAAGCAGGGCCACGGCCGCGGTTCGGCGCCGAAGCCCCGGACTCGCCTCAGGCCGCCTTGCCCAGGCTGGCGATGTCGATGACGAAGCGGTAGCGCACATCGCCCTTGATCATCCGCTCGTAGGCCTCGTTGATCTGGGCGATGTCGATCAGCTCGATGTCCGAGGCCACCCCGTGTTCGGCGCAGAAATCCAGCATTTCCTGGGTTTCGCGGATGCCGCCGATCAGCGAGCCGCCGAGCTTGCGCCGCTGCATGATCAGCGCGCCCGCGGCCACCGTCGAGGGGGTTTCCGGAATGCCCAGCAGGACCATGGTGCCGTCGAACTTCAACAGGCCCAGATAGGCGTTGTAGTCGTGATCGCCGGACACCGAATCGATGATGAAATCGAACGAACGCGACAGGCTCTTGAAGGTGCCCTTGTCGCGGGTGGCGGCGAAGGCGTGCGCACCCAGGGCCAGCGCCGCCTCGCGCTTGGACTCGGAGGTGCTCAGCACGGTCACCCGCGCGCCCATCGCCACCGCGATCTTGACCGCCATGTGGCCCAGGCCGCCGAGGCCGACCACCGCGACTTCGTCGCCGGCCTTGACCCCGTAATGCTTCAACGGCGAATAAGTGGTGATGCCGGCGCACAGCAGCGGCGCGGCGCGGTCGAGCGGAATCGACGCGGGAATGCGCAGCACGTAATCCTGGTCGACGGTGATGCGGGTCGAATAGCCGCCGTAGGTCGGCGCGCCGGTGCCGCGCTCGCGCGAGTTGTAGGTGCCGGTCATGCCCTGGTCGCAGTACTGCTCCTCGCCGGCCCGGCACTGCGGACATTCGCGGCAGGAGTCGACGAAACAGCCGACGCCGACCGCGTCGCCGACCTGGAAGCTCTTGACGTTGGCGCCGAGCCGGGCCACCCGGCCGACGATCTCGTGGCCCGGCACCATCGGGAAGGCCGATCCGCCCCACTCGTCGCGGGCCTGATGGATGTCGGAATGGCAGACGCCGCAATACAGGATGTCGATCAGGACCTCGTTCGGGCCCGGCTCGCGGCGCTCGATCGAGAACGGGGCCAGCGGCGTGCGCGCGTCGACGGCGGCGTAGGCGGCGGTTTTGTGCATGAGGTCGGATCCTGGAGACGTGTGGACGCAGTGTATCGGCGCCCCGGCGAGCGGGGCGCCGGCTCGCCGCAACAGTGCATATCGCCCCCGCGCTTGCGTTACCCTTTGCCGGTTCTCCCCCCAGCGAGTGTGCCATGCCTTCTTTCGATGTCGTTTCCGAAGTCGACACCCACGAACTCACCAACGCGGTCGACCAGGCCAACCGCGAACTCGGCACCCGTTTCGATTTCAAGGGCGTCGATGCCGAGTTCGTCCTCGACGACAAGAGCATCACCCAGTCGGCGCCGAGCGAGTTCCAGCTCGAGCAGATGACCCAGATCCTGCGTGCGCGCCTGGTCGCCCGCAACATCGACGCCCGTTGCCTGGAATTCGGCGACGTCGAGACCAACCTGGCCCGTGCGCGCCAGAAGATCACCGTCCAGCAGGGCATCGAGCAGAAGCTGGCGAAGAAGATCGCCGCGACCATCAAGGACGCCAAGCTCAAGGTCGAGACCCAGATCAACGGCGACAAGCTGCGCGTCACCGGCAAGAAGCGCGACGACCTGCAGGCGGTGATGGCCTTGCTGAAGGGCGGCGAGTTCGAGCGCCCGCTGCAGTTCGACAACTTCCGCGATTGAGATGAGCGCGATGGCCCCGTCCGGCGACGACCCGATCGCGGCGACCCGGCGCTGGCTGGAGCGCGCCGTGATCGGCCTGAACCTGTGCCCCTTCGCCAAGGCGGTACTGGCGAAAGGCCAGGTGCGTTTCGTCCTCAGCGAGGCCACGACCACCGAAGCGCTACTGGAAGAACTGGCCTCGGAGCTGGTGCTGCTGGAGCAGAGCGACCCGGAGCGGATCGACACCACCGTGCTGATCCATCCGCACGTCTTGAACGAGTTCCTGGACTTCAACGATTTCCTGGAACTCGCCGACGGTGCGGTCGCGGCGCTCGACCTGGAAGGCGAGATCCAGGTCGCCAGCTTCCATCCGGACTATCAGTTCGCCGACACCGCCTACGACGACGTCGGCAACTGCACCAACCGCTCGCCCTACCCGACCCTGCACCTGCTGCGCGAAGCCAGCGTCGAACGCGCGGTCGCGGCCTTTCCCGATCCGGACGTGATCGTCGAGCGTAATCTGGCGACCCTGGAAAAGCTCGGCCTGGAGGGCTGGCGCAAGCTGATGGCGGGTTGATTCGCCAACGCTCGCTGGATGGCGAGGTGATTACCCCGCCCGATCCGCCCAGGCTTAGCCGGCAATCGCCGCCCGCGCGTCCAGCGCCGTATTCAGCAGGGCGCGCGCCTGCACCAGTGAATCGGCGATGCGGTGCCCCAGCCCACGCAATTCCGCGCGCGGCGGGACCAGGTCGGGCACCTGGATCGGCGTCGCGCCGGCGGCGAGCGCGGCGCGCACCCCGGGCTCGGAATCTTCCAGCACCAGGCAACGGCGCGGATCCACGCCGAGCCGCTGCGCGGCCAATAGATAGATGTCCGGTGCCGGCTTCGGATGCGCTACGTCGCTGCCGGTCACGATCACCGCGAAACGCCCGATCAAGCCGCTCGAGGTCAGCTTCGCCACCGCGCGTTCGCGGCGGGTCGAGGTGGCGATGGCCTTCGGGATGGCGTGCGCATCGAGCAGGTCCAGCAATTCGACCAAACCGTGCTTGAGCGGCAGACCGGCGACGACGCGCGCATCGTAGAGACGGTCGCCGGCATCGCGCAGACGCAGCGCGGCATCGGCGCCGAGGCGCTCGGCCAGCAGCGCATGGCTGGCGCGATCGTGCATGCCGACCATGCTCAGCCACAGGGCATCGTCGGCCTCGATCGACGCTTCCACTGCCGCGGCGCGCCAGGTCTCGAGCATCGCGCGCTCGCTGTCCAGCATCAGGCCGTCCATGTCGAACAACACCGCGTCGGGGACGAAATCGATCGGCGGCAAGCCGGACTCAGCCACGGAACAAGGTCTCGATATCGGCGGCGTCGAGCATGCGCCATTGCCCGCTCGGCAGGTCGCCGAGCGACAAGCCGCCGATGCGGCTGCGATGCAGGGCTTCGACGTGATTGCCGACCGCGGCGAACATGCGCCGCACCTGGTGATAGCGGCCTTCGGTCAGGGTCAGCCGGGCCTGGCGCGGCGCCACCGCCTCGAGCACGGCCGGGGCCAACGCTGTCTGTTCCGACTCCAGCATCAGCTCGCCGCTGGCGAACACCGCGGCCTCGTCGCCGCGCAGATCGGACGCGAGCGCGGCCTCGTAGACCTTGGCCAGTTGCGCCTTCGGCGAGACGATCCGGTGCAGCAGGCCGCCGTCGTCGGTGAATAGCAGCAAGCCGCTGGTGTCGCGGTCGAGCCGGCCGACCGAGGACAGCAACGGCGAACGCGCGCGAAAACGCGGCGGCAGCAAGTCGTAGACGATGCGCCCCGGGTCTTTGGTCGAGCAGGTGTAACCGACCGGCTTGTGCAGCAGCAAAGTCAGGCCGGCCGGCGGGTCCAGCGGTTCGCCGTCGAGGCGGATCGCCTCGTGCGCGACCTTGTCGTCGGCGTACAACACCTCGCCCTGCGCATCGGTGATGCGGCCGGAGCGGAACATCGCGGTGACGTCCTTGCGGCTGCCGTAGCCCAGGTTGGCGATCAGCTTGACCAGTTTCATGCGCGCGCCTTGCCCGGAGCCTTCGAGTGTTTGATCGCTTCGACGACCTTGAAGCCGCCGCGCTGGGCGACGATGCGGACTTGGCCGAAGCGTTCGTCGAGCACCGATTCGTACGGCAGGTGGCGGTTCGCCACCAGCCACAGGCGGCCGCCGGGATTCAGCGCTTCGGCGGCGACGGCGATGAAGCGCCGGCCCAGGTCGGGGCGTTCGTCGCGGCCCTGGCCGTGGAACGGCGGGTTGCTGACGATGACGTCGTAGCCGCGGTCCAGACCGGCGGTGACGTCGTGCCAGCGGAACTCGAGCTCGGCCGTCGTCGCCACGCGCGACAGATTGGTCCGCGCCAGCTCCAGCGCGCGCGCCTGCGCTTCGTAAAGGTCGACGGCGACGATGCCGGGGCAGCGCGCCAGCAATTCCGCCGAGAGATAGCCGTAGCCGGCGCCGAGATCGGCCGCGCGCCCGCGCAGGTCGCTCGGCAGATGCGCGGCGAGCAGGGCCGATGCGGCGTCGATGCGGTCCCAGGCGAACACCCCGGGCCGGCTGACGAAGCGGCCGCCGAGGATTTCGCGCGGCGCATCGAACGCGGCCCAGGCCGCGGCCTGGGCCGGATCGGCCGCGCCGTCGAGCGGCGCGGTCCAGAACGCGCGGCATTTGCGCTTGGACAGGCTGCCGACCGGGCCGGCGATGCGCCCCAGGTCGGTCTCGCCGGAACGCGCGCCTTCGTCGTTGCGCATGCAGGCGAGCACGCGCCCGCCGGGCGCGGTGCGCGCGATCGCCTGGGCGAACAGTGCGCGCGCCTCGTCGCGCTGGCGTGGCGGCAGCACCAGCACCAGCGGAAAGCGCCGGGCCGGGTCGAGCGTGTCCAGCTCGACCGTGTCCAGGCCGGCGCGGTGCAGGGCGTCGACCTCGGGCTTGAAGCCCTGCTCGCAGACCAGGCCGGGGCGCGGCTGCTGACGCAGGCCGACGCCGTCGCGCGCATGCAGGAACAGCGCGCCGCCCTGGTCGGGCCAGCGCAGCGCGCCGTCGGCGAGCGGCTGGAAGAGGGTGTCGAGCGCGTCGTCGGAGCGGTCAACGCGCATACGGGGAAGTCTGAATGGCGGTCATCGCACGGATTTTACGCGCGACCGCGCTAGGGTGTCGGCATCGCATCCAACCGAATGCATGCCTCATGCGCCTGCCCGTCCTGATTGCGGCCCTGTTGATGCCCGTGGTGGCCTGGTTCTCCCAGCAGGGCGCATTCGGCCCCGACAACGGCACGATCTCCAACCGCTACCCCACCCTGCTGGTCGCGGCCGGCTACGCCTTCGCCATCTGGGGCCCGATTTTCCTCGGCGACCTGATCTTCGCCTTCTGGCAGCTGCGCGGGCGCTATCGCGGCGCCGACAGCCTGCGCCGGCTGCGCCCGGCCGCGGCCGCAGGCTTCACCCTGACCGCGCTGTGGATGCCGATCTTCTCCCAGCAATGGTTCTGGCTGGCCCTGACGGTGATCTGGCTGGCGCTGGCCTGCCTGGCTCGCTGCGCGGTGCTGCTGTCGCGCGACAGCCATCCCCTGCCCGGGCAGATCGCCTGGGCCAAGTTTCCGATCTCCCTGCATGCCGGCTGGCTGAGCCTGGCTGCGTTCCTGAACACCGCCCAGGTGATCGTCGCCTATCGCCTGCTGCCGACCGACGACATGCTGACCTGGAGCCTGGTGCTGCTGGCCGCGGCCGCCGCGCTGCTGTTGCTGTTGAACGCGCGCATGCGCGGCAACAGCGGCTATACGATCGCCGCGCTATGGGGCCTGGCCGGCGTCTACGTCGAACAATCCGAGTCGGTCTTGCAGGGCGCGCAAATCGCCGCCTGGGGCGCGGCGGCGATCGCCGTATTGTTGCTGGTGCAGACCTTGTGGTTGCGCCTGCACCCGCGGCACCGGGTGTTTTCCGGCCATCTCTCGCCGGGCGAGTGATCGTCGCGCCGGCGCGTTCGCGCTGCGGCGTTGTTGCGACCGCGCAACAGCGGCTTCATCGCCACGCAACGCCGCGACCGCGAGGATGGAACATCGTCCAGCCTCAGGAGCGACCCACGATGCGAGCCCTTTTCATCGGCGGCACCGTCGACAACAGCGAACTCGATCTCGACGACGGCACGCCGCCGCGCCATTACCCGCCCGATACCGGCAGCGGCCACTCGCGTTACCGCCTGCACCACGTCGGCTTGCGGCAAAGCGATACGGTCTATGCGGTGTATGCGGCGCCGGACCTTGCCGACGGCGAGGTCGAACGGGTCGCGCAGGAACGCGGCTATGCGCGCCGGTTTCAGGCGGAGCCGCAGACCAGCGAGTGACCGAAGATCGATGAGCCCGGCCGGCTGCGCGCGCCCTCGCCCCATCCCCTCTCCCGCATGCGGGAGAGGGGTTCGCCGAAGACGAGCTTCTTTGAGCGGCGGCTAGCCGCCGCTCAGCCCTGCAATTCGCGCAAGGTCACCGAGGGCGGCGCATCGAGCACCCGGCGGGTGGCGAACATGCCGGCCGCCAAGGCCGCCAGCACGCCGGCGGCGGCGCCGAACGCGGCCATCTTCGCGTCGAACTCCCAGGGCAGATCGAATACCTGCACGGCGACCACGCCGGCCAGCACCGAGGCGGCAATCGCCGCGGTCAAACCGGAAAGCAGACCGATCGCGGCGAACTCCGAAGCCTGCGCCAGGCGCAACTGGCGCCGGCTGCCGCCGAGTACGCGCATCACCCCGCCTTCGAGCAGGCGTTCGTCCTGGCTCGCGCTGACCGCCGCCATCAACACCAGCACGCCGGCGACCAGGGAGAAGTAGAACACCACCTCGACCACGGTCGAGACCTGGTCGGCGGTGCTGCGCACCTGCTTGAGCACTTGGTCGATATCGATCACCGACAGGTTCGGGAAGCGTTCGACCAACTGCGAAGTGAAACGCGTGCGCTCGGCCGGCACGTTCATCGCAGTGATGTAGCTCGCCGCATAGCCGTCGAGCGAACCGGGCGAGGCGATCACGAAGAAGTTCGGGCGGAAGCTCTCCCAGTCGACCTTGCGCAGGCTGGTGACGGTGGCCTGGAAGTTCTGCCCGGCGATGTCGAAACCGACCTTGTCGCCGAGTTTCCAGCCCAGTTCCTCGGCGAAGCCCTCCTCGACCGAAACCTCGGGCCGGGCGAGCTTGCGCGCGGCCCAGAATTTGCCGTCGACGATCTTGTTGTCCGAGCGCAGGCTGTCGGCAACCGACAGATTGAATTCGCGCTCGGCCAATTGCTTGGCGCGTTCGCCGCGCTCGGCATAGTCGGCGCCGGTGACGGCCTTGCCGTTATGCGCGACCAGGCGCCCACGGATCATCGGGAACAGGGTCGGCGCGGGCAGGCCTTGCTCGCCGATGAAACGACGCACATCGGCGATCTGGTCTTGCTGCACGTTGATGATGAACCGGTTCGGCGCATCGGCCGACAGCGACAGCTGCCAGCGATCGAGCAGATCGGTGCGCACGAAGGTCAGCAGCAACAAGGCCATCAGGCCCAGGCCGAGCGCCGAAACCTGGGCGATGCTGGTGCCGGCGCGGCGGCTGACGTTGGCCAGGCCGTAGCGCAGGCTGCCGCGCAGGCGCGAACGCAGGCGGCGTACCACCACGATCAGGCCCCATGCGAGCAGCGCGAGCACCGCCAGGGTGGCGGCGATGCCGCCGAGCATGGCCGCGCCGAGCGCGACCGAACCGGCCTTCCACCACAGCAAGGCGCCCAGGCCGAGCAGGCCGACGATCGCGACCACCCAGGCGCTGGGTTCGGTCGGGTCGAGATCGCGGCGCAGCACGCGCAGGGCCGGCACGCGCCGCAGCGCGAGCACCGGCGGCGCGCCGAAAGCGAGCAACACCACCATGCCGACGCCGAAACCCTGCGCTGCAGGCAACCAGCCCGCGCCCGGAATCGACATCTTCAAGGCCTGTTCCAGCCAGCCGCCGATCAGCCATTGCAGGCCGAAGGCGAGCGCGACGCCGATCGCGCTCGCGATCAAGCCCAGCAGCACCATCTCGCCGACGTGGATGCCGACCAGGGTGCGTTGGCTGGCGCCAAGGCAACGCATCACCGCGGTGCCGGACAGATGGCGCTCACTGTGGCGGCGCGCGGCCATCGCCACCGCGACGGCCGCCAGCACCACCGAGACCAGCGCGGCCAAGCCGAGGAAACGGCCGGCGCGGTCGAGGGCGGAACGCACTTCCGGACGTGCGTCGGAGATGGTTTCCAGGCGTTGGCCGCGTTGCAGCGCGGGCTTGGCCGCGGCGACGAAACGCTCGACCGCGCCGGGCGCGCCGGCGACGACGAGGCGGTAGCGGATGCGGCTGCCGGGCTGGACCAGCCCGGTCGCGGGCAGATCGCCGGCGTTGAGGAACACCTTCGGCGCGATATTGAAATAGTCGAGCGAGGCATCGGGCTCCTGCACGACCAATGCCGCCAGGCGCAGGCTGGAATCGCCGATCGCGATGCTCTGGCCGATCTGCGCGCCGAGCGTGTCGGCGCCGGCGCGGCTCATCCACACCGTGCCCTTCGCCGGCACGCCCTGCGCATCGCGTTCGGCGCCGGCGGCGCGATCGACGATGCGGAAACTGCCGCGCAAAGGAAAGCCTTCGCCGAGCGCGCGCAGATCGCCGAGTTGCAGGCGTTCGCCGACCCGGATCATGGTCTGCAGTTCGGTGGCTTCGGCGCGGCGCAGCGCCGGCACCGATGCCGCTCGGCGCAAAGCGCCTTCGATCGGATGATCGGCGCGGATCACCGCATCGCCGCCGAGCAGGCGATTGGCCTCGATGGTCAGTGCGCGTTCGGCGCGATCGGTGACGAAGCCGACCGCGGTCACCGCCAGCACGGCCAATACCAGCGCCGCGAGCAGGATGCGCACGTCGCCGGCCTTGAGGTCGCGGCGCAGCTGCCGCCACGCCAGGGACACGGTGCGGGGCATGCCGCTCACTCCTGCACCAGGCGGCCGCTGTCGAGGCGGATGCGGCGATGGCAGCGCTCGGCCAGGTGTTCGTCGTGGGTCACCAGCACCAGGGTGGTGCCGGCATCGGCGTTGAGTTCGAACAGCAACTCGATGATCGCCTGGCCGGTGTGGGTGTCGAGATTGCCGGTGGGTTCATCGGCGAACAACAACGACGGCCGGGTCACGAAGGCACGCGCGAGCGCGACGCGCTGCTGCTCGCCGCCGGACAACTGGCGCGGGTAGTGATCCAGACGCTGGCCCAGGCCGACCTTGGCCAGGATCGCCTGCGCCGGCGCGAAGGCATCGCGGTCGCCGCGCAGTTCCAGCGGCAGCATCACGTTTTCCAGCGCGGTCAGCGATGGCAACAGCTGGAAGCTCTGGAACACGAAGCCGACTTTCTCGCTGCGCACGCGCGCGCGGCCGTCCTCGTCGAGCGAGGAAATCGGCTCGCCGTCGAGCGTGACCGTGCCGCTGCTCGGCGAGTCCAGGCCCGCCATCAACGACAGCAGGGTGCTCTTGCCCGAACCGGAGGCACCGACGATCGCCACGGTGTCGCCCTTGGCGATCGAGAATCCGACCCCATCGAGGATCGTGAGTTCGCCCGACGGCAGCGCCACCCGCTTGCTCAGCCGGTCGACCTCGAGGGTCGGCACCGGCGCGCGCGCCACCGCTTCAGCGTGCGTCTCGTCGCGACCCGTCACGATGGAATCGGCCATGATCGAATCGGCCAGGTTGGAAGCTGCCATGATCGTCCTGTCTGCTTGCCTCGCCGTATCTTCGGGAGACGTTATTAAATGAGTTTTAAGAACTGCAACCGCGAGAGCCTCGATTTCCGGGGCCGCGACGACGCGAGCGCCACCGTCGCGCGCACCGCCCCGGGCCGCGCCCGCGGCCCCGCCGGCGATTTCGCAGCCCGGAAGGAACGATATGCGGCATCGTCGGGCCGCGTTCAATGGGCCGTTGGTCGTGGCGCCCGCGCCGCGCTGCTGGCCGTGGCCGTGCTGGCGACCGCATGGGCGCCGCTGCAGGCGCAACCGGCGACCGCCCCGCGGGCCGCGGCCAAACCCGCAGCCGCCGCACCGACCGCCAAAACCGCGCGCACCGTACTGTTCATGGGCGACTCGCTCTCGGCCGGCTACGGCTTGGCCGCCTCGCAAGGCTGGGTCGCGCTCACCGCCGAGCGCATCGCCAAGACCAAGCCCGGCTGGAAGGTGGTCAACGCCAGCATCAGCGGCGAAACCACCGCCGGCGGCGCCTCGCGCATCGCCGGCGAACTGCAGCGCAACCGTCCGGCCGTCGTGGTGATCGAACTCGGCGCCAACGACGGCCTGCGCGGACTGCAACTGGCGCAGAGCCGGGCCAACCTCGAACGCATGATCGCCGCGGCCAAGGCGGCCAAGGCGCAGGTGCTGCTGATCGGCATGCGCATGCCGCCGAACCTCGGCAAGGAGTACACACTGGGCTTCGAGCGCAACTTCCGCGAACTGGCGAACCAGCACGGCACCGTCCTGCTGCCGTTCCTGCTCGAACCGATCGCCCTCGACCGCGCCGCGTTCCAGGCCGACAACCTGCACCCGATCGCGAGCGCGCAGCCGAAGCTGCGCGATCACGTGTGGGCTCGGCTCGGGCCGATGTTGAAGTAGCTGCGGATTAAAGCGGGCGCGAAGGCGTCCGCCTCAGGCGCTGTGGCGGGCCGCGGTCGAACGGGCCCGTGCGTGCGGCTTCTCGGCATCGCGTCCGAGATAGGCCTTGCAGCGGAACTGGTCGATATCGTTGATGCGCAGAATGTTGCGCTTGCGGCTGAC
Source organism: Lysobacter antibioticus (assembly GCF_001442535.1). Classification (NCBI taxonomy): domain Bacteria; kingdom Pseudomonadati; phylum Pseudomonadota; class Gammaproteobacteria; order Lysobacterales; family Lysobacteraceae; genus Lysobacter; species Lysobacter antibioticus. Next base: position 2,557,655 of record NZ_CP013141.1, read on the forward strand.
CAGGCCGCTGCGGTGCCAGGTCTGCAACTGCGCGTTCAACTTCGGCCGGCTGGCATTGACCATCGCCGCCAGGATGCTCTGGGTCGGCGGCAGGGCGACCTCGAAACTGTCCTCGCGCGGACGCGTCTGCGATCGCATCAGCGACAGCAGGTACCTCGCCAGACGCGACTCGAGGCGATGCAGGCACATCGTCTCCAGGCTTTCCACCGCTTGCCGCAAGCGCATGCACAACGAGGCATGGGCACGTTCGATGACTGCCGGGTCAGCGGTCAGGCTCGGGAAGTGGCGGCGCGACAGCAACAGCACGCGGGTCGGGCTGTAGGCCACCGCAGTGAAGGTATGCGAGTGGTTGTCGAGCAACGGCGTTTCGTCCACCGTTTCGCCGCTTTCGATGGTGTCGACGATGAGCTCCTGGCCATCGGGACCGTACAGCAGCTTGTAGATCCGTCCGTGGATGACGAAGGCGAGGAAGTCGCTGGAGTCGTTCTTGAAGAACAGCGCATCGCCTTCTTCGAGATTGAGTTCGGTGGAATGACGGGCGATGTGTTCCAGCAGCGTCGCCGGCAAACCGCGCAGGAGATTGCAGCGATCCAGGCCCCAGCGGCGCCGGCGCACGGCGATGTTGTCTTCGAGTGTCACGCACATACGGGCGGCCGCGTGCCCGAGCTGGCGGTTGCGTAAGTCCGGGCGGCGACGAGGCCGCGATCATGATGGCCGCGCATGCGGCCGATGGCACGTTGCATAACGCCCCCTGTGGATCGTCTGCGTTCGGAGCCTGCGGCGAGCGGCGAGATCCGTCGATCGAGCTGTGTCGAGGTGCGGCGCCGTTGCGGCGCCGCCAGCGCGAACCCGGCACGCAGGAGCCGGTACGATGCCGGCGCCAGCAGCGGCCCGGCATCGTGTCCCTTGCGGATTACGCGTACGGCGACGGCTTGAACGAGGTGAGCACGGTCAACAGGCTGGTCAGGTTATCCGCCACGCCGGTCTGGGCGACTTTCTCGGTGGCGCCTGCGGCGGCGGTGGTGTCGACGCTGTAGATCTGCATCACGCCCTGGTTGGCGGCGGCCAGCGACAGCGAATTCTGCTGCTGCTGCGAGGAAACCGCGTTCTCGAACAGGATGCCGGTGGAGTGCGCAGCGGCCTGGAAGATCGAGCCCATGGCGAAGGCCGGCGCTTCGCCGATGACCTTGACGTTGGACTGGGTGACGGCGTCGGTGATCTGGTTGTTGACTGCGGTGGGAAAGGCCATGAAGAAATCCTCGGTTGGCGATTACTGGAAAGCGAATGAGCCCGGATGCCGGCCCGGCTCAGCGCGAGCGCGGACCGGCATCTGCGGCCTGACCGTCGCGGTCAGGCCCGAACGGCTGCGTGGTATGCGAATCGAACCGATTACGGCTTGAACGCGCGCAGCACGGTCAGCAGGCTGGTCAGGTTGTCCGACACGCCGGTCTGGGCGATCTTTTCGGTCGCGCCGGCGGCGGCGGTGGTGTCGAGGCTGTAGATCTGCATCACGCCCTGATTGGCCGCCGCCTGCGCCAGCGTGTTCTGCTGCTGCTGCGCGGACACGGCGTTCTCGAACAGGATGCCGGTCGAGTGGGCCATCGACTGGTAGATCGAGCCCATCGCGAAGGCAGGCGCCTCGCCGATGACCTTGACGTTGGACTGGGTGACGGCATCGGTGATTTGATCGTTGACGGCGGTAGGGAAAGCCATGTTGAACTCCTTGGAGGGATGAAGTACGGCCGATGCCGTACGTGTTGGAAGAACGAGTCATCTATCGCGTTGTGAAGCCGATGCTGGCGCCTTGGCGGCGTGTTTTAGTTGTTGTCCCGATCGGGTTTTGCAGCGGGATTCCCGCTGTTTTCCGCATCGGCACGCGACTCGTCCGATGGCGCGGAATCCTGGCTCTTCGGGATCAGGCCGTTGTCCTTCGCGGCGTCGATCACGCTTTGCAATTGTTTGGCGAGCGGTCCGAACTGTTTGTCGAAGCAGGCCTCGACTTCGATCTGGACCAGGTGCGCGAGTTGATCGGCGATCTGCGCGATCATCGGCCGCTCGCCGGCGGCGCCGCCTGCGCTGCCCGGCGGCGGTTTGGGCGGCCGCAGATCGTCGAGCGAAGTGGCGCGTTCGACCGCGCCGAGCACCGCCGCTTCGGCTTCGCGCTCGGCGCGCGCATCCTTGCGCACTGTCGCCTGGGTGCGGCGCAGGCTTTGTTCGATCACGTCCTCGATGCGCTGGCGGCCGGATTCAATCAGGTTGCCGGCCTGCGAACGGCCGAGCTGCCCGACCGTCGGCGCGCCGGCCGGCGCCGCTGCGCGCGCCTTGGAATCGGCGTCGATCGCATCCAGCGCCGCGCTCACCTGCACGCGTTCGCCTTCGCTGAGTTCGCGGCCGAGCACGTGGAAGGCCAGCAGACCGACGTGATGATCCAGTTCGGTGCGGATCGGATCGGCGGCGGTTCGGCTCATCGCCGCGCCATTGAGCGCGGCGCCGTTGACGGCCGCTGCGCTGGCGAAGGTCGCATCGGGGGAAACGGCGGTCATCGCTGCGCTCCCAACTGCTTCACCAGCGCGCTCAGCACCTGCTGGGGCTGCACGCCGACCAGCTTGGCCAAGGCCGTCAGAACCTGCTCGGGCGACACCCCGGCCAGTTTCGTCAGCGCTTCGAGCACGTCGGGGCGCAGGAAGCGCTCGATCAGCTCGTCGCCGTCCGCGGCCGGCCCGGCCGGCGGCTCCGGATCCGCTACCGGCGCGGTCGCCGGCGCCACCGGCGGCGCCGATGCCGGTGCGAGCGCGTGCGCCATCGCCTCGCTCGATGCGGCGTGCGCCGCCGATACGGCCACTTCCACCGCCTGTTGCGATGCCGCTTGCGCGGCCTTGACCGCCGGCAGATCGAACAGACCTTCCAGTTCCTCGTGAAGCAGGTAATGCAGATTCTCGTCCATTGCGAACTCCGGTCTTACAAGGGATGCGATACGCAATGCGGTCGCCGATCAGGCCGGGCTGGGCTTGCGCGTGACGGTGACGACGGACGCCGGCGCCTTGTATCCGGCGATCGACGCGGTGATCTGACGCGTGCCGGCAAAGCCCGCGAGCGGGCCGACCGTGACCTGCCAGTAGGCGGCCGACACGCTGGCGACCAGTTGTTGCAACTGCGCGCCGACGTTGCCCTGGCTCGACGCGGAGGCCTCGAAAGGCATCAGGTCGTAGGCCAGCAGCACGATCGTGCGCAGGAATTCGTCCTGGATATCGCTGTGTTCGAGGCCTTGCGTATCCGAGCCGAGCAGGTAGGAGCGCCAGTTGATGAACAGGTTCAGGACCCGGCTCAACGCCGCGAACCAGACGCTGCGCACGCTGCTGTCGCCGGCCAGGGCCTCGACCAAGGCCTGGAATGCGGCATAGGCGCGGTCGAGATTGGCGACGCTGGCGATCAGCGCTATCGCCGCGGCCAATTGCTCCTGGATCACCGGCTTGCCGGCGACGAACAGATCGGCCAGCGTCGCGGCATCTCGCACCAGGCTCATGAGTTGGGCGATCTGCGCGGCGCTCAGGGCCTGCAGGCCGGTGAACATCAGCCTGTCGCTCGCGACACGCAGCAGGTCGGTGTCGACATAGCCGTCGAGGCCGCCCCCGGTCGAAGCGAACCATCCCGGCGCGCCGGCGATCGCATGGCCGCCCAGGTGAGTGTCGAAGGCGATGAACGGGTACTTGGCGGCGACGAAGCTGCGGTAGTGGCAGGCATGGCCGAGGCGGAAACCCAACAGGCCGGCGTTCGCGGTCAGCAGCTCGTAATAGCTCGGGCCCTGCTCCGACGAGGGCAGATCCAGCGATTCACACAAGGCCATCATGTTGCGTTTGCCGACGAAGTCGACCCGCTCGCGCGTGCGCGCGCTGGCGACGTCGTAGCGGCGCAAGATCAGGCCGTCGCAGGTCAGGCTGTCGTTGCGGAACATCTCGTCGAACAATCCCGAGACGTCGTGGGCCCGATGCGGCGGCGTACCTGCGCTGTCGCGCGCATCCTCGGCCTGACGCCCTTTGGCCGCTGCCAGGCAGGCGAAGACATAATCCGAATACGCGCGATAGAAAGCCGTCGCCGGCAACCGCAACGAGTAGGCCATGGCATAGCCGATCGCCGAGCGATTGTCCGAAGACACGCCCGCGACTTCGCCGCACTGGATGTGGTTGGTCAGTTGCAAGGCCCGCGCACCCGCGCCGGCACCGAAGAAACGGGTCAGTTCCGGGCTCGGCTGAATCTGTAGCTGCGCGGTCAGAAACGCGAACAACTCGGCGTAGTGGCCGCCCCGGTTCTCGCTGCCGGGTAGGTCGATGCCGATCACCTCGCCGAGGCTCGGGTCTTCGAACAAGGGCAGGATCCTGGCGCTCAGATCGCGTTCGAGCGCCTGCGCGCCGGCGTAGACCGCCGCGGTCCGCGCCAGCAGCTTGTACTGGGTCTGGCGGGCCTGGTTGTAGCTCGCCACGACCGCATTGGCCGCATGGATCTCGTCCTCGCCGATGGCCGTCTGCACATGGGCGACGCCCTGCTGTTCGAGATAGCGCAGGCTCATCGCCATCCACTGCAGATAGCGTGTTTCGCCATCGGGTTCGGCGCGCAGCTGTTTGATCGCGAACGAGCGTGCGCGGCAGGCATCGTCGAACGGCGTGTATCTGCCGGCGCTGTAGATCTTGCGGTTGAAGTAACGCAAGGCCGGCATCAGCTGGTCGAGCGTCGTCGAGGTGTTCGGCTTCGCGCCCTTGACCAGGGCTTCGAGCGCGCCGCGCACGGTCTTGTACAGCACCGGATCGGTGGCGGCGACGCCGCGGCGCAGGTTCAGGCCCAACCAACGGGTCAGGCAGAGGCAAGCGATGTAGAGGTTCTCGGCGATGCATTCGCCGCGCTCGTAGCGCGCGCGATGGCCGCTGGCGGCCAGACTGGCGAGCGGATTGCCCTCCTCCATCCACAACAACGCCTTGAGAAACAAGGACACCGCGCCGCGACCGGCCTGGGCGTCGTCGGCTTCGCCACCGCCGAACACCGCGGCCAACGACAGTTGCTGGCCCTTGGCGATGGCGACCGTGGTCTGCACCTCGACCGTGCCGTCGCGGCCCTGCACCTTGTACGCGACCGGCAATTGCAGCGCGTCGCCGGCCACCGACGCCGCATCTTCGACCGGCAGGATGCCGGCGAAACGGCTGTGGTAGTCGAAGCGATAGCTCGGCAATGTCAGCGACGGCAAGGCGAAATAAGCCATGACCCGGGTCCTGTGGGTGCGGTGCGGCGACGGCGGACCGGCGCGGGCGTGCGTTCACGCCCGCGCAGGACGACGCGGCGATCAACTGCCTTTGCGGTTCTGCAGCAGCGAGGAGTACTTGGCGATGCTCGAGTCGATGCGGTCGATGGCGAAGCTCGCCGACTCGGCTTCCATCGCGCCGGCGGCGGCGGCAACGGCGGCGGCCGCGCCCATGAGGATGTCGGTGGCGAGAATACCCAGCGCATCGGCGGCGGCCTTCTCGGGGTGGTTGTCGACCAGGTCCTGGGTCATCTGCCGCATCAGGATGCCCTGGCTGGCCAGCGCGATCTTGCTGGCACCGTCGAAGTAGGCCGCGGCCGATTGCGCCACCAGGCCGGCGGCCTGGCTGATCATCATGTCCGGCCCGGTCGCGATCTGCGACGGCGCATACGACGCAGTCTCGGCGTTGGTGAACTGCACTGCCTGGACGATCTGCTGATTGAGCGCGTCGGTCGGCGGCGGGGCCGGCGTCGGCGGATCGACGCTCTTGGCGACCGCCAGGCTGCGCGCCGCGGCCAGCGGCGAGGGCGGCGGCGTCGCAGGAGTCGAC
>NZ_CP013141.1:2563527-2694587 GCF_001442535.1 Lysobacter antibioticus
TGATCGCGTCGAACTCAACGCGATTCCCGAACCGCCGCCCATCGCGATATTGCCGGTCAGGGTCAGGGTGCCGCTACCGCGGTTGCGCAGATACGCTGCCTCGCCACTCGGGCCGGCGGGCGGGTCCAACTGCCAATTGCGATTGGAGCTATCGCCGTCGCCCAGGTAATCGAGAACGGCGTTGGTCTGGCCGGAAGAGCCGAGACTGATCGTGCCATTGGCGACGGTGGTGGGCGCACCCAGAGAGCTGGCCACCCCCAGGTCGGCAATGGAGGTGAAGCTGGACGCAGACCCGCCAAAGAAGCTGGTTCTGCCGGTGTAGTTGTTGAGGTTGTTGCTTACCGCCACGCCGTTGAACTGCGGGTTGCCGCTGCCGGTAAAGAAGCCGCTGCCGACACCGGCGCCGAACAGCGAAACACCTCCGGTGAGCGACACCGTCCGCCCCGCCAGACCACCGCCTGTCGAACCGACATCGAGGCGGGTCCCGTTGGCCATATTGACGGTATTGGCGATATTGCCGAGGGCCGAGTTGCCATTGACGGCCAGCCTGCCGGCGTTGACGTTGACGCTTCCGGTAAACGTGTTAACGCCGTTTAGGAACAGATTGCCCGTGCCCGCCTTGGTCAACCCCGCCGATCCGGCGATGACCGAGTTGATGGTCGTACTGATGCTGGCGCCGCCGTTGACGGTGACGGTCGGCGTCACGCCGCCGAGAGTCAAAGTGCTGCTATTGAGTATGTAGCCGTTGACGTCGAAAGTGAGGTTGTGGACCGTGATCGGCACGCCCAGAGTCACGGTGCCGGCGGTGCCGCCGAAGAAGGCATCGTCGAGCGCGGCGTTGTTCCATGCGCTGTAAGGCCCGCTGACGCCGTCGCCGTTGGGGCTCCAGAACGCGCTACTGAGGTTCCAGGTGCCGGTGCCGCCGCGGTCGACTGCCGTGCCGTTGGGGTCCCAGAACCGATTCGCGGCCTGCGCTGGCGCGAACAACGACAACAAAGCCGCGAACACACCCAGCCGCAGCGACCAGGCCGACCACGGCGGAGGCCCTTCGACCTGGCGGCGTTCGAGCGCCAGTGCGGCGACGACGACAGGGCGATCCGCGCCACCGCCGCTCTTGCCGCGGGAGGTGGCGAGTTCGGAAACGACCACCCAGGCGCCCAGCGCCTTAGACCAAAGGATGCGGAAAATGCGATTCATGGTGGTCTCCGTGTTTGCCGTGTGTCTATGACGATCGAGGGCGCCTCGGCTACGGCTATGGCGGCCTTCGGTTACGAACGAGGTCGGGTGAGGCCTGAAGCGCCCTGTCAGCTGGATGGACGCGGCGGTGCGCGCCGGGCTAGATAGGCCGATGGAGTGAAAACCGCATTGGCCAGACCGCCCAGGCACCGAGTGCGCAGGCGCAGATTCGGACAGGTTTCGCTATTCGATGTCACGACGCTTATCCCTCGGCTGGGTGAGTAAGGCCGCATCCCCTTCGCGATTTTCTACGCCAATGAAATGTCCGCCGCAAGCACATTCATAAATATCGAACCGCCCCCCGTAACGACCGGCACTTGGCATCGATCATCCAGGGCCTGATCGCGATGCGTGAGCGAAAGTGAGAAAAGGTTATTTTTTGTGAGTTCCGAAGAACGATCTTCTTCGCCGCTTCGCCACGGCAGCGCGGGTTCGGACAGAACGGCATGCGCCGGGCGAGCGATCCGGATGCAAGCTCCGCAGCCTCATGACGATTTCTGGATGGAAGGATCCGCCTAGATCGATGGCTGCCCGCGGCTCAAGCCGAGCGTATGCCGGACACGCCCCGGATTTCGGATACGCCAAAAAAAAGTCCCGGCCGAAGCCGGGACTTTCTTGAATCGCCGTACTGGATAGCTCAGCGCGGCTGCGCTCAGAACTTGACGCTCCAGCTTTCGAGCGTGCCGATGTCGTTGACGTAATTGTCGCGCACTCGCAGCTTCCAGGTACCGTTCAAGGTCTCGGTCGACAGGTTCAGAGCCTGCGAGAGTCTGACGTCATCGGCACTGTCGCTGGTGTTGTAGTTCTTCACCAAGTAGGTCGTACCGTCCGGCGCGACCAGATCGATGCGCAGATCGCCGCGGTAGCTGTGATCGATCGCTATCGTCACTGTCGCATTGCTCGGCGCCATGCCGACGCGGCCGGCGACCGCGATCGGGCTTTCCACCGTGGTGTTGTCCTTGATCGCGTAGTCGGCGGCATTGCTATAGGTCTGCACGCCGGCTGGCGCGGCCACCGTGACCGAGGCGGTCTTGGTATGGGTAGCCCCGGCGTTGTCGGTGACGGTCAGACTGACGTTGTAGGTGCCGGCCGCGGCGTAGGTGCGAGTGGGATGGGTGGCGCTCGACAGCGCGCTGCCATCGCCGAAGTTCCAGCTGCGCGCGACGATGTTGCCGTCGTTGTCGGTCGAAGCATCGGTGAAGGCGACGGTCAGGCCGTTGACCTGGCTGTTGAAGTTCGCCACCGGGTTGATATTGCCGCCGGCCGCGCCGCCGATGCGGACCGCCTCGACGACGGCGGCATTGGCGTCGACCAGGCCGGTACCGCAACCGCCCGGGCAGGCCGCCAATGCGATCGCACGACTGGAATCTTTCAAGGCCTGTTCCACTTGCGCCGGGGTCAGCGGCACGGCCACCGCCGACTGCATCAGCGCGGCGATGCCGGCTACGTGCGGGGCCGCCATCGAGGTGCCCTGGCTGAACTTATAGCCTGCCGCATCCTGTGCCCGCAGGCCGGTATTGCCGAGCGAGAGCACGCCCTGGGCCTCGTGGTTGACATCGCAATACGGCTCCTGCCCCAACGCGAGGAAGCGCAGGTTCGGGCTGCAGGTTTCGCCGCCGGGCGCGGAGACGTCGATGGTGCCGCCGTAGTTCGAATAGAAGGCGCGATCGCCGTTGCGATCGGTCGCCGCGACGGCGACGACGCCGTTGCAGTTCGCCGGGGTGAAACCGGCCACGTCGATGTTGCTGTTGCCGGCCGCAACCACGACCGTGGCCCCAGCGCCGGTAGCCCTGTCGATGGCGGCCTGGTAGGCCGCATCGCATCCGTTCAAGGTCGGGCCGCCCAGGCTCAGGTTGATGATCTCGGCCGGATTCGGGTTGTCCGGCACCCCATCGACGTGCAAGCCCGCGGCCCAGACGATGGCATCGGCGATGTCGACGGTGGTGCCGCCGCAGCGGCCCAACACGCGGACCGGGACGACGCGCGCGCCGTGCGCCACGCCGGCCACGCCGGCGGCGTTGTTGGTCGCCGCGCCGATGGTGCCGGCGACGTGGCTGCCGTGCCAGCTGGAGTTCTTCGCTCGCGACAGCGGGCCGCACAGGCGGTCGGCTTCCAGCCAGTCGCCCTCGTCGTTGGGGTTGTTGTCGCGACCGTCGTTGTCGCGCGAACGTATCGGGTCGGTGATGAAGTCGTAACCGGGCAGCAGATTGTTGGCGGCAGCGAGCTCGGCGTGCGGGGTGATGCCGGTATCGATCACCGCGACGACGGTGCCGGCACCGTTCGCGCGATCCCAGGCGGTGTTGATGCGCGCGCCGGCGACGCCGGAGTAATGCCACTGCTCGCCGTAACGGGTGTCGTTCGGTTCCATCGTGTGGTTCCACACACGGTTGACCTGCACCGACTCGACATTCGGATCGGCGGCCAATTGCCGCATCAGCGTCTCGGCGTCGACCCGGTCGAGCTTGCCGTCGGCGCGCACCAGGTCGGAACCGATGGCGAGGCGGCGCACGTGCTTCATGGCGATCAGGCGGCCGGCGATCTTGGCGCGCACGGCCTCGCGCAGAGAGGTCGCCACCTTGGCGCTGTCGCGACGCTGTAGCGAGCCGTTGCGATACTTGACGATGAAGCCGTCGTAGCCTTGCGGCGCCTGCAGGCCGTCCAGGTTGACCTGACCGGCGAAGGCCGGAGCGGCCAAGGCGGACAGGGCCAATACCGTGGCCGCGGCCAGTACGTTCTTGCGGATGGCGTTGTTCGATGCAGTGGACATCTGGAACCCCTCTGAGCTATCGGAATATCGAGTCCTGGCGGACTCGCTGATGTCCGGTCTTCGTCGGCGGGCGATGCCATGAGACCGGTGTCTCAGATGTAGGGGGATCGGGCCTGCATCGGCCTCTAAGGAGATATCTCTTTTTTCTCATTTGTTGCGGGGCGGTCGCTTTCTTCGGGTGAACGGGCGGGACCGCGCTGCGGCAACCGCGTGCGGCGGGCGGCGGCGCGGCGCCGGGACGAGGCTTGCGTGCCTTTGCGCGGTTTTGCTGGCGAGAGCAAATCCCCTGCCCCTTTCAAAGAGAGGAAAGCCGAGGTTGCGACCCGTACCAATGCCAGTGCCTGTACCGGTGCCGCGACCGCGGGCCCTGACCCCGGTCCGTGGCCGCCGGAAACAAAACAGCCCCGGCCGGGGCCGGGGCTGTTTCGTCTTTGCCGACTATCGACGATCAGGCGTCGATCAGAACTTGATGCTCCAGCTGTCGATCTTGCCGGTGTCGTTGACGTAGTTGTCGCGTGCGCGCAGCTTCCAGGTGCCGTTCAAGGTTTCGGTCGACAGGTTCAGGGTGACGGTGCCGCGGATGTCGTCGGCGCTGTCGTAGGTGTTGTAGTTCTTCAGCAGGTAGGTCGAACCGTCCGGCGCGACCAGGTCGACGCGCACGTCGCCGCGGAAGCTGTGCACGATCGCCACCGTCACCGTCGCATTGCTCGGTGCATTGCCGCTGCGGCCGGACACCGTAATCGGGCTTTCCACCGTGCTGTTGTCGTTGATGGTGTAGTCGGTGCCGTTGCTGTAGGTCTGCACGCCGCCGCCCGGGGCGGTCACCGTGACCGAGGCGGTCTTGGTGTGGGTGCCGCCGGCGTTGTCGGTGACGGTCAGGCTGACGTTGTAGGTACCGGCCGCCGCATACGTGTGGCTGGGGTTGGTGGCGGTCGAGGCCGCGGTGCCGTCGCCGAAGTTCCAGCTGCGCGAGGCGATGCTGCCGTCGCTGTCGGTCGAGCTGTCGGTGAAGGTCGCGGTCAGGCCGTTGACGGCGGAACTGAAGTTCGCGACGGGGTTGACGTTGCCGCCGCCACCGCCTGCGACCCGGATCGCCTCGACGACGGCGGCATTAGCGTCGATCAGGCCGGTACCGCAGCCGCCCGGGCAATTCGCCGCCGCTATCGCACGGCTGGAATCCTTCAAGGCCCGCTCCACCTGCGCCGGGGTCAACGGGGCTGCGACGGCCGACTGCATCAGCGCGACCACGCCGGCCACATGCGGGGCCGCCATCGAAGTGCCCTGCATGAAGGTGTAGTCGGCCGCGGCCTGCACGGTAAGGCCGGTGTTACCGAGCGAGAGCACGCCCTGCTCTTCGTGGTTGACGTCGCAGTACGGCTGCTGTCCGAGCGCCAGGAAACGGACATTCGGGGTACAGGTCTCGCCGCCCGGAGCGGCAATGTCCATCGTCGCGCCGTAGTTCGAATAGAAGGCGCGATCGCCGTTGCGGTCCGTCGCGGCGACCGCAACGACGTTGTTGCAGTTGGCCGGCGTGAAACCGGATACGTCCCTGTTGCTGTTGCCGGCGGCGACCACCACCGTCGCGCCGCGCGCGACGGCCTTGTCGATCGCATCCTGATACGCCGCATCGCATTGCGCGGACGCGCCGCCCAGGCTCAGGTTGATGACCTCGGCCGGGTTGGCGTTGGCGGGCACTCCGTTGACCGCACCGCCGGCGGCCCAGACGATGCCATCGGCGATATCGGCGGTGCTGCCGCCGCATTTGGCCAGCACGCGGACCGGGACGATGCGAGCGCCATGCGCGACGCCCGCCACGCCTGCGGCATTGTTGGTCGCCGCGGCGACGGTGCCGGCGACGTGACTGCCGTGCCAGCTGGAGTCGCGCTTCTGCGAGCCCAGGCCGCATTCGCCGTTCCCGAACCAGTCGCCTTCGTCGTTGGGATTGTTATCGCGGCCGTTGCCGTCGCGCGCACGCGCGGCATCGCTGACGAAGTCGTAGCCAGGCAAAAGGTTGTTGTTACCGTTGAGTTCGGCGTGCGGGACGATGCCGGTATCGACGACCGCGACCACGGTGCCGGCGCCGGTCGCGCGATCCCAGGCGGTGTTGACGCGCGCGCCGTTGACGCCGGAATAGTGCCACTGCTCGCCGTAACGGCTGTCGTTGGGGTCCATCGTGTGGGTCCACAGGCGATTGACCTGCACCGACTCCACGTTCGGGTCCGCAGCCAGTTGCCGCATCAAGGCCTCGGCATCGACGCGATCGAGCTTGCCGTCGGCCCGCACCAGGTCGGAACCGATCGCTAGTCGACGCACGTGCTTCATCGCGATCAGCCGGCCGGCGACCTTGGCGCGCAGGCTCTGGCTGAGGGAGGTCGCCACCTTGGCGCTGTCCTGGCGCTGGACCGACCCGTTGCGATACTTGACGATGAAGCCGTCGTAGCCTTGCGCGGCTTGCAGGCCGTCCAGGTTGACCTGCCCGGCGAAGGCCGGAGCGGCCAGTGCGGACAGCGCCAATACCGTGGCGGTGGCCAGTACGTTCTTGCGAATGCCGTTGTTCGATACAGTGGACATCTAATGAATCCCCTCTGAGCTATCGGAATATCGAGTCCTGGGAGGGACTCGCGGGCTATCCGGTCTTCGTCGGTGGCGGACGCTGCGAGACCGGTGTCTCAGGTGTAGTGGGCTTCGATGGCCTTCGACCTCTGACGAGAGATCACTTTTTTCTCATTTGTGCTCTGAAACGATATTGCTGTCACATTAATAGGGCAGCGCGCCCCCACGCAGGCGTCTGCGACCGGCGGCAGGCATGCGGCAGGATGTGCGGCCCGGCGATTCAGCGCCGGCCTCGACTCCATACAGCGGCTAAGGCTCCTCCTAGATGACAGACACGCGCACGCCGCCTTGGCCACCCGATTCGCGCTATCTGCGAACCGGCGACCTCGTGATCGACCTGCGCTATCGCCGGGTCTGTTGCGACGGAGTCGAGGTCGAGCTGCCGCAGCGTCTGTTCGACTTGCTGGTGCTGCTGATGGCCGAGCCGCACACCCTGCATGGCCGCGCCGAACTGTTCGCACGGCTGTGGCCGGGCTTGGTGGTCGAAGACGCCAACCTGTCCCAGAACATGTGGCTGCTGCGCAAGGCGCTCGGCGAGCCGCGCAAGGCGTGGATCCGTACCGTCGCCAAAGGCGGTTACGTCTTCGAGCCTCCCGGTCCGATCGAGTGGTTCGCCGAGCTGCCGGCGCCGGCGGAACCTGCAGCAGCTGTCGCAGCGTCGGCCGATACCGGCGACAGCGTCGAACTGCCCGACGCCGTCGAGGCGCGGCCGGCCGAGGAATCGCGCGCACCGACGACGGTCGCCGCGATCGAACCCGGGCCCACCCCGGAATCTGCAATACGCCGAAGTACGTCGGCGGCGCCACGCTGGAAGCGCTGGGCGCGTCCGCTCGCCTGGGCCGCCGCGGTACTGGCCATCGTCGCCATCGCCGGCTCGCTGCTGTGGTTGCGCGATCCCACGTCCGCCGACACGTCCGCCGGCGCGCGCCCGTTGACGGTGGCCCTGATCGAAGTGGAAGACCGCGCAAATGCCGCGCGCTGGCCGGTGAAACTGCTGCGCGAATGGCTGCGTTGGAAGCTGGGCAGCCTGCCGGAAGTGACCCTGCTGACCGAGGCCGACCTCGCCGCCGACGCTGAGACGAGTTCGCCGACGGTGGTCTTTCTTTCGTCCGGCACCGCGACCGGCGACGCCTCGCAAGTGGTGATACGGGCGCGCTTTCACGAGCGAGGCGAGGAACAGCGCCTTGAGGTCAAGGGACCGCTCTCGCAGGCACCGGCCTTGGTCGACACGCTGTCGCATCGCGTCATGGCCAAGCTGGTGCCGGCTCGCGCCGACACCTGGCCTGCGTTGGCGTTGGATGCGGCGGCCGCGCGCCGCTACGCCGATGCGGTCGAAGCCATCGACCGGCGCGACTGGATGGCCGCCGCGGCGATATCCAACGAGGTGGTGCGCCAGGCGCCGAACTTCGCCCTGGCGCGGATGCAGCTGGCCCGGGCGCGGTCGCGCCTGGCCCAGGCCAGTTCGGCGGTCGAGCAAATGCAGATCGCGATCGAGTCGGCCCGGCCGGTGCCGGCCGAGGTCGGCGAATCGATGCGTGCCGAAGCCCTGGCGATGGACCCGCAGCGCCATCAGCAAGCGCGCGAGGCATACGCGAAACTGGTCGCGCGTTATCCCGAGCAATCCAACTACGCCCTGCAGTACGCCCAGTTGCTGTCGCAGACCGGCGAATTGCAGCAGGCTTTGAAGCGGCTGTCGGCGCCGGAATGGGAGCGCAAGCCGATGGGCACGCGGGTCACCCGCCTGCTGCTGATCAGCGAGATCCACCAACTGATGGGCGACCCCGAGCGCATGCGCGAATACGCGCGCCGCGCCGAGCGCATCACCCGCGAAGCCGGCGCCGGCTGGGAACTCGAACACGGCAACGCCCTGCTGATGATCGCGGTGGCCGACACCATGCAGTACAAGGAACGCGCCGACGTCGGCCAGTACGAACAGGCGGCCAAGCGACTGGAAGCGGCCGGCAACCGCACCCGCGCGCTGTACGCGCGCTTCCTCGGCGAGACCACCGCCGCACCCGGCGAAGACTCGGCCGCGCGCATGCAGACCCTGTTGGCGCAGGCCCGCGCAGGCGGCTATCGCCGGCTCGAGATCGACATCCTCGCGCGCGCTGCCGGCCAGCACTACAACGCCGGCGACTGGCCCGGTTATCGCAAGCTGCTCGAAGAAGCGCTGATGGTCACCCGCGATTCGGGCGATGTCCTGATCGGCAACCGGCTCGCGATGGCCCTGCTGGTCGAGGACATCGTCGGCGCCCGCCTGGACAGCGCCGACGAACGCTTGCGCCAGTTGCGCAAGGCCGGCTTGCAGGGGCGCTGGGAAATCGACCTGGCGCATTTCGACGCGGCGCTGAGTTCGATCCACGGCCGCTACGAGTACGCGGTCGCGGTGTTGGACGGCGCCGAGCGCGCGCTGGCCAAGCTTCCGCCGGGCGACGCCGGCGAATCGCGCGCCCGCATCGGCTGTTTGCGCGCCGAGGCCCGGCTGCCGCTGGGCGATCTGCAGGGAGCGCGCAGCGACTGGCTGCGTTGCAGCGCCTCCGAGCAGCAGTCCAATCAGGTCTCGCCCCTGGTCGGACGCGCCCGCACCGAATGGCTCGGCGGCGACAAGGAAGCCGCGGCGGAGCTGCTGGGACGCGCGCAAACGGTGCTGGCGGGCCTGGGCGACTCGCCGGTGGCCTCGGAGGCCGCGGTCGAGATAGCCACGTTGTTGACGCGCACCGGCGCCCTCGCCGAATCCGATCGGCTGTACCAGCGCGCCCTGCCCTTGTTGCGCGCGGCGCAGTACCAGTGGCTGGTCGCCAGCGCCGAGACCGGCCTGGCCGAAAACGCCGCCGCGCGCGGCGAGTGGGATGCGAGCCGGCGCCTGAGCGCCGACGCCCGCGCCAAGATACCCGCCGATGCCTGGCCGCTGATCAGCCGTCTGAGTCTGCTCGACATCGTCGCGGCCTTGGCCGCCGACGATCGGCCGCGCGCGGCGGCCTTGGCCTCCGAGCTGCATGCGAAAGCTCAGCGCAACGGCGATCGCCTGACTCAAATGGAATTGCACAGCCTGATGCCGTATGGCGTGGTTGCCGGCGATTGCAGCCGCGCCCATCGCGACAGCATGACCGCCAGCACCGGCATGCGCGGCGCGAGCCTGCTTTGGTCGAAGCCGAAATCGCAACAGCTCGCAGCCGAACCGGCGCTGGATACCCTGTCGCCCTGAGCGAGGCGTGTTCGATGGCGCAGTTTTGCGCCGCGCCGGCACAGGCCGGCACGCGGGTCGAGGCAGGAAGGCAAGACTCGATACCCACCGCCTGTCCCGCTCTCCCCCTTCGAAAAGGGAGGAAAGGGGGATTCGCTTCTCGCCGCAACGACGAAGCGAATCCCCCCGAATAACCGCTCTCCGACCGCCGTTCACACGGGCATCCGCCCACTTCTTTAACCCGGTCACGGCGACCGCGATGTTGCGTGGTGCTGGGTGTTGCTACGTCGTACGGCGCCCTGGAACGAACAACCTCAAGCCGGAATGCCTTCGCGCTTGATCGCCGGAATCGGAATGCCGAGCGCGCGCATCTGCTGGTAGGGGTTCATGAACTCGCGGTTCTGCTTGATCTTTCCATTCTCCAGCAGGAAGGAATGGATGAAGTGGTTGCTGTAGTAGCCCGGCGGATAACCGGGGAACAGGATCTGCCCTTCGCCGTCGCACTCGACCCAGAAGCGGTTCGGGTCCTGGGTCTCGAAGATCTGCACGTTCTTCCATTCCCAATCCGGGAAGCACTTCAGCGACCAAGCGCCGTGCGCCTTCAAACCTTCGTGGCCGCGCGAGACGATCGGCTCGCCGGTGTCGTTGGTCCACAGGCCGCCGCTGCCGTCGGGCGTGAACAACAGATAGCGGGTCAGCCGCGTCTCGCCCTTGCGGCTCATATAGTCCTCGACCACCGCCCGGTGCTTGCGACGCAAATCGTCGTCGCTGCTGGCCTCGGGAGTCTTGAATGCATGTTCAATCATGATGCCGTCCTCTGTGTAAGGCATGAGTCGATCGGTACAAACTGCTTGCGGACCCCAGGCTGCGGGGCCTCAGGCTTTCCAGCGGGTGAGTTCGCCGCGCGCGACCACGGTCGCGCTGCCGGAGACGCGGATCGGCCCGATCTGCGCCAGCGAACCTTCGACCACCGCATGCATCACCGAGCGGCGGCCCATCTCGACGCCCTGGCAAATCTCGATCGGCTGGCCGAAACCGAGCTGGCCGTGGCGGATCAGATGCAAGGCCAGCGGCCCGGCCGCCGAACCGGTCGCGGCGTCCTCGGCCACGCCATAAGCCGGCGAGAACATGCGCATGCGCCATTGCGAGCCCGAGCCGGCAAAGCAGTTCGCGGCCATGTCGGGCAAGGTGGCGAGGATGCGCAGGTCGGGTTTCACCGCCGACAACGCCGGAATGCTCGGCAGGCCGACGAAGACGTGGCGCGGGCCGTTGCGGTAGATCTCCACCGGTAAGGTCGACGAAGCCAGGCCCAGGCCTTCGAGCAATACGTCGGCGAGTTCGTACGGTTCCCAGGCCGGAATCGGTTGCTGCATGCTCGCGGTGAGGATGCTGCCGTCGTCGTTGCGATGGAAGGTGAACGGCACCGTGC
The DNA here is from genome assembly GCF_001442535.1 of Lysobacter antibioticus. Lineage (NCBI taxonomy): Bacteria > Pseudomonadati > Pseudomonadota > Gammaproteobacteria > Lysobacterales > Lysobacteraceae > Lysobacter > Lysobacter antibioticus. Next base: position 2,574,757 of record NZ_CP013141.1, read on the forward strand.
CCATCGCGGTTTCCAGGCCGAAGCCGGCGGCATCGCACTGCTCGCCGAGCACGATGGCGGTGCCGAGCGTCGGGTGACCGGCGAACGGAAGTTCGTTGACCGGGGTGAAGATACGCACGTGGAAATCGCCGTCGGCGCCGGGCGGAAACACGAACGTGGTCTCGGAGAGATTCATCTCCCGCGCGATGCGTTGCATGTCCGCCGCTTCCAGGCCGAACGCGTTGGTGAACACCGCGACCGGGTTGCCTTCCAGCGGCCGGTCGGTGAATACATCGGCCACTACATACTTGCCTGCCGTCATGATCAGCACATCCTTATGGTTGAAGCCTGCGATGGGTCCAGCCCGACGGCGCGGCGTCGTAGCGCAAACGGCTGTGCAGCCGGTCGTCGGAGGCTTGCCAGAACTCGACGATGGTCGGGCGCAGGGCATAGCCGTGCCAGCCTTCCGGCCGCACCAGCGGAATCGCCGAGCGGGTCAGGCGCTGCGCCTGCAGACGCAGCGCCTTCTCGTCTTCCAGCAAGGCGCTCTGGCGCGACACGGTCGACATGGAATTGGCCTCGGGCGGCCGCTTGGTCCAAAGCAGGTCCGACTCCGCGGCCGACAACGGCCCGATCGGGCCGGACAACACGATCTGCTGTTTCGTCTCGCGCCAATACAACACGCCCGAGGCCCAACCGTTGAAGGCGATTTCGCGGCCTTTCTGGCTTTTCGCATGGGTAGTGAACACCAGCGAATCGCCGGTAATCTCGAGCAGATGGACCATGCGGTTGGAGGCGCGGCCGTCGATGCCGGTGGTCGCCAGGGCCAGCGTGCCGGGATCGCGCACGCGATTGTCGATAGCCTGGTTGAACCATTCGCGTAGCAGCGGAATCGGTAGCTCGGGGGGAACGTCGAAGATGGAAATCTCCATCGCCTGGGCTTGCGTGTTGTTGAATTGACTCATGTCGGTTCGTCCGTTGAATGGGGGCTTGCGTGCTCGCATCGACGCTCGCATCGCTGATCGCTCTGACGATGGCCGTCGATGCCCGCGCCGAACGCCAGGCGCGGCGATTGCTCGTGTTGCTGCCGGCGCGCTCGGCGCCGGTTCCGGCGCAGCCGGGCGCGCGTACCGGTCCGTCGCCTGCACCGACGAACCCTGCGCGCTGCCCGGCTGCGCCGGTGGCCGAACGCTCGGCCATGCGCTTTGAAGCGGCGTTTCAGGCGTGCTCTTCCTCGAGCGCGTCGCCGACCAGCCACGGGCCGGCGCGGCCGTTCTCGATCAACACCTCCATGTCGAAGGTCGTGCGCATGCTCGGCGGATAGCCGATCAGCTCGGTCGCGCGGTTCGGCGGCAGCGGCTGGCTCATCGCATCGCTCGATTCCCATACCACCACCGCGCCCCACAGGTTGTTGGCCGGGTCGGATATCCAGAACTTGGAATGCATGCCGCGCACGTCTTCCCAGGGCGCAACGCCCTCTTCGCGCAGGTAGTCGCGCATCGACTCTATGGTCTGGCTCGATTTGTCCAGGTTCCACCAACTGATCGTCGTTTTCATGTGGTCAACACTCTCTTTACGCTCGAAGCGATGATGTCCACGCCGCGGTGGGTCAGCAGCGACTCGGCATGGAACTGGATCGAGGCGAAGCTGGCGCCGCGCAGCGCGTGCACTTCGTTCGACTCGGCATCGCGGCTGACCTCGATCAGGCTGTGGTCGCCGCGAGCGAACTGGCTGCTGTCGCACTTGGCGACATAGGTGTTGTAGAAACCGACCAGCTCGGGGCTGCCGAAGAAATCGATCTCGCGCTGCACGCCCTGGTTCGGCGAGGCGCGCTGGATCAGCTCCAGGCCCAGTTCCAGGCACAGGATCTGGTGGCTCAGGCACACCGCCAGGAACGATTTCTTCTCGGCGAGCAGATGATTCATCGCCCGGCGGATGCTGGCGATGCGCGGGTCGTCCATATTGCGCGGGTCGCCCGGGCCGGGGCCCATCACCGCCAGGTCCCAGTCGCCCTTGAACAGCGCCGGCTCGTCGAAGCGGCACATGGTGACGTCCAGGCCGATCGACTTGAGCTGCTGCGCCAGCATCGCGGTGAACGCGTCCTCGGCGTCGACCATCAGCACCTTGCGTCCGCTCAGCGCCGGGTCGATGCGGATGCGGTCGTCGGCATCGGACAGCCAGAAATCGGCGATGCCGCCGTTGCGCTGCTTCAACGCCGCCTGCACGTCCGGGTCGAGCCCGAAGCTGGACTTGCGGCCGTGGCCGAGCGCGGCCAGCAAGGCCTTGGCCTTGGCGCGGGTTTCCGCGGCCTCCGAAGCCGGGTCGGAATGGCGCACGATGGTCGCGCCGACGCCGATGCGCATGCGCCCGCCGGCATCGATGTCGGCGGTGCGGATCAGGATCGCCGAATCCATCATCGCCTGGCCGTTCGCATCGCGGCCGATCAGGGCCGCCACGCCGCCGTAGTAGCCGCGGCCTTCCGGCTCGTGGCGGGCGATGATCCGGCAGGCATTCTCGATCGGGCTGCCGGTGACGGTCGGCGCGAGCAAGGTATGGCGCAAGATGGTGCGCGGGTCGCTGGTCGTACGCCCTTCGATGAAGTACTCGGTGTGGGCGAGCCGCGACATTTCCTTCAGATAAGGGCCGACCACCTTGCCGCCCTGCGGGCAGAAGTGGGCCATCATCTTCAGCTCCTCGTCGACCACCATGTACAGCTCGTCTTTCTCCTTGGCGTCGGCGAGGAAACCCATCACCCCCGACAGCGACGGGCCCGACGGCGGATAACGATAGGTACCGCTGATCGGGTTCATCGTCGCCACGCCGTCGCGCAGGCTGACCTGGCGTTCGGGGCTGGCGCCGATGAAGGTGCGCTCGCCGGTGTGGACGATGAAGGTCCAGTAGGCGCCGACTTCCTCCTGCACCAGGCGGCGGAACGCGGCCAGCGCGACCCGCAGCGAGTAGCCGCTGATGTCGGCGATGAAGGTCCGCTTGAGCACGAAATTGGAGCCCTCGCCGCGGCCGATCTCGTCGGCGACGATCCGCCGCACCTTGTCGGCATAGGCCTCGTCGTCGATGTCGAACTCGCCGCCGGCCAGCTCGATCGGGGCCGCGGCGATGGTCTTCAGGGCCTCTTCGACGGAAACGCGCTCACGCTGATGGATCGTCATGACTTGCAGACGCTGGCCATCGTCGACGGACGCGAAACCGCGCTCGCGCAATTGTCCGTAGGGAATCAGTACCAACACTTCCTCGCCGACGGTTCCCGTCTCGGCGAGCGGAATCGATTCGAGCGTATCGAACTGGCCCATCTCGCCGGCGAACACGTCCAGCATGTCCTGGACGTCCGACTGCGGACGGAATAACAACGCGAACGCGCCTTTGCCGGTATTACCCGCGACGATGTCGCGCAGCAATGGAGTAGTCATGCGGCCACCTGTTCCGAGGTCACCACGACGGCGCAGCAGCGCGCGGCGTACTCGAGCGCCATCAGGTGACGTTCCAGGGAGAAATCGGCGACGGCGTCGCCGACCACGAAGGTTTCGATATCGTTGGAGAACGCTTCGACCGCGGTCATCAGCACGCCGATGTGGGCGTAGACGCCGCAGATGATCAGTTGGTCGCGGCCGGCTTCGCGCATGCGCTTGAGCAGGTCCGACTTCCAGAACGCGCTGTAGCGCCACTTGGTCAGCGACCAGTCGCCCTCGATCGGGCTGAGTTCGTCGACGACGTTGCGGTCGACCGGATCGACCTGCATGCCGCTGCCCCAAAAATCCTTGAGCAGGCCGCGCTCCTCGGCCGTCATTCCGCCGGGTTGCGCGGTGTAGGCCACCGGGATGCCAAGCGCCTGGCAGCGCCGGCGGATAGAAGCGGCGTTCTTGACCAACACCGAGCCCAGGCCTTCGGACGGGATCGGACGCAGGAAATAGCGTTGCATGTCGTGCACCAGCAGCACCGCGCGATCGGGATCGATCTTCCAGCTCGCGATGTTGGCGGGAAGCTGGGCGGAGGTCGGCATCGCATAAGGCTGGATCTTGGGAATACCGGTCATGGTTGCTTCCATCGTCTCGGGTGTAACACCCTTCGTGGCGGTTGCCGCGGCGGAGCGAGCGCTGCCGCGACTGGGGATTCGAAGCCCGCGCGCGGCCGCCGCCGGCGGCGAGCGGGCGCGGCACGCGAGGACACGGCGGTCGTTCGCGGCGTTCGGGTTGGCGCAGCGCCTGCTATCTGTTGCGCAGGGCGGTCGCGGGGACGCGACCGCCCTGCGCCCTCACAGCGAACCGCCCATCGCCTGCAAGCGCGGCGCGATCGGACGCGCCGACGGCGTGGCGCGGCTGGCGGAAACGATCAGCATCGATAGCTCCAGGGACTGTTCGTAGTTCAGGCGTGGATCGACCGCGGTCTTGTAGGCGCGGCTGAGGTCGGCCTCGGCCAGATCGCGAGCACCGCCGAGGCACTCGGTGACATCCTCGCCGGTCAGCTCCAGATGCACGCCGCCCAGGCGCGTGCCTTCGGCGGCATGAATGTCGAAAGCCAGGTCCAGCTCGCCGCGGATGTTGTCGAAGCGACGGGTCTTGTAGCCGTTGCCCGCACTCTCGGTGTTGCCGTGCATCGGGTCGGCGACCCACAGCACCCGCCGCCCGGCCTGCCGCACCGCCTTGAGCAGGCCCGGCAGGGCTTCGGCGATGCGGCTCTTGCCCATGCGCGTGATCAGGGTCAATCGACCCGGCTCTTCGTAGGGGTTGAGCACATCGATCAGGCGCAGCAACTCGTCGGGCTTGGTGGTCGGGCCGACTTTCACCGCGATCGGGTTGCCGATGCCGCGGAACAGCTCGACGTGGGCGCCGTCCAGCGCGGCGGTGCGCATGCCGATCCAGGGCAAATGCGTCGACAGATTGAACCAACCGCCGCGTTGCGGCACGCGCCGGGTCAAGGCCGCCTCGTAGTGCAGCAGCAAGGCTTCGTGCGAGGTGTAGAAGCCGGTATGCATGCGGCTGTCGACGAACTGCCCGCCGACCGTCTTCATGAAGCGCAGCGAGTCGGCGATTTCCTCGACCACGCGCTTGTATTCGATGGCGCGCGGCGAGTGCTCTACCCAATCGAGTTTCCAGTACTCCGGATGATGGATGTCGCCGAAGCCGCCATCGACCATAGCGCGGGTGAAGTTCAAGGTCAGCGCCGAGTGGGCATAGGCCTCGAACATGCGGTTCGGGTCGGGGCGGCGCGAGGCCTCGTCGAAATCGGCGCCGTTGACGATGTCGCCGCGGAAGCTCGGCAGCGACACGCCGTCGCGCGCTTCCTCGTCGCTGGATCGCGGCTTGGCGTACTGGCCGGCGAAACGGCCGACCCGGATCACCGGCTGCTTCAGGCCGTGCGCCAGGACGATGCTCATCTGCAACAACACCTTGAGGCGGTTGGCGATGATCTCGCTGGTGCAATCGACGAAGCTCTCGGCGCAATCGCCGCCGTGCAGCAGAAAGCGGCGTCCTTCCTGCGCTTCGGCCAGCGCCCGTTTCAGTTTCAGCACCTCCAGCGAGGTCACCAACGGCGGCAATCGCGCCAGCCGGTCGGTCGCCTTCGCCAGTTCCCCATCCGCCGCGTATCGGGGCTGCTGTTGCGCCGGACGCTGTTGCCACGTCTGCGGCGACCAATCGTCCTCGTTTCTGACTACGCTCAACGGTCGAAACATGGATTCGTCTCCCCACTAGGTTTGAGTGCCGGCACGCGATCAATTCGCGTCGATCTGCGCATGCGAGCTTCTGTATCCGGCGCTGCACGCCGCGGCGCCGATTGCGACGCGCCGTATATCGAGTGCGTGCCGCGTCCGCCGCCCCATCCGTGCCGATGGAATGCCACAAACCCCGCTGCTCGAACCGCGTCTTTCCTCGCTCGAATACAGCTCGCGACTTCCGGCAGTGAGAGCAAATTATCAGATGAAAAATGAGGGTTTAACCGTAGAAAGTACGTAACCTACGCCGATGCGATCGATGTAGATTTGCAGCCGCCGAGCAGACTTATCGCGCGGTATATCCGGAATTTCATCGCAGTTTCCGGCTTAGTGTGAGCGTTATCGTTTTTTATTTTGATCAGCGCACCGACGTTGTCCGGACCGCGCCTTGAAAGCGCCCGCGAAGTATCAAAACGAATCCGATGTGCACAGGGGCGGTCATACATCGGACTTGTTGCGGCGTTTCAATCAACGGCTGAGCGGCTCTGCGCGCGTCGCATCGACTATCCCATCCCGGTTGGGCGATTCGCCCTTCGCCAGTGCCATCCGCGCTTGTTTGCGCATAACCACTCCAGGAGTGCATATGACTGAGAATATCCGTGCCGGCGCCGTACCCTTGTCGTCGATCCTGCTGCAGATGATCACCGGCTATTGGGTGACTCAATCGCTCTACGTCGCCGCCAAGCTCGGCATCGCCGACCTGGTCGCCGACGCGCCGAAGCCGATCGAAGAGCTGGCGGCGAAGACCGGCGCCAAGGCGCCGTTGCTCAAGCGCGTACTGCGCACCATCGCCAGCATCGGCGTGTTCACCGAAACCGAGCCGGGCATCTTCGGCATCACCCCGCTGGCGGCGTTGCTGCGCAGCGGCACCCCGGACTCGATGCGCCCGCAGGCGATCATGCACGGCGAAGAGCAGTACCGCGCCTGGGCCGACGTGCTGCACAACGTGCAGACCGGCGAGACCGCGTTCGAGAAGGAGTTCGGCACCAGCTACTTCGGCTATCTGGCCAAGCACCCGGAGGCCGACCGCGTCTTCAACGAGGCCCAGGCCGGCTACACCAAGCAGGTCGCCCATGCCGTGGTCGACGCTTACGACTTCTCGCCGTTCAAGACCGTCATCGACATCGGCGCCGGTTACGGCCCGCTGCTGTCGGCGATCCTGCGCAGCCAGCCCGAGGCCCGCGGCATCCTGTTCGATCAACCGCACGTGGCCCAAGCCGCCGGCAAGCGCCTCGCCGAAGCCGGCGTCGGCGATCGTTGCGGCACGGTCGGCGGCGACTTCTTCGTCGAAGTGCCCGCCGACGGCGACGTCTACATCCTGTCGCTGCTGCTGCACGATTGGGACGACCAGCGCAGCATCGAGATTCTGCGCAATTGCCGGCGCGCGATGCCGGCGCACGGCAAGCTGCTGATCGTCGAGCTGGTGCTGCCCGAAGGCGAGGAACCCTTCTTCGGCAAGTGGCTCGACCTGCACATGCTGGTCCTGCTCGGCGCCCAGGAACGCACCGCCGACGAGTTCAAGACGCTGTTCGCCGCATCGGGCTTCGCCCTGGAGCGCGTCCTTCCGACCGCATCCGGCTTGAGCATCGTCGAAGCGCGTCCCATCTGATCGCATCGTCCGGCCCGGCACCGGGCCATCATCATGCAGCCGGTCGCGCGAGCGGCCGGCTGCACGTCTTCTCAGTCTCAGCTTCAAAGCGGCGGCCGTGCTCCGTCCTCGACGACGCGGCCGACGCTCGGCCTGCGACCCCCGCGATGCCCGCATCGATCCGCGCAGGCCCGCCGTTTTCTTTATCCGCTTCGAACGCCACCGCAGGCTCATGGCCGTGGCGCTGCGCGCGCATCGCGCGCCCCTACCCCCATATCGCTGCGCTCTCAATCATCGGTCGCGGTCTTAAGCGAGCCTGTCACCGATGCGTCATCGCTGCTTCACTCGTTCTTAAGCGACTACCGCGTGCCGCTCATAACTGCGGCTCGACAGGTCATGACGATATTCTCTTCGTTTATATGACAGATAACACTTGCATCGATTACCGGCCGATTTCCGTTTATCTATTGCATCATCGAATACCGCTGTTTTAAAGGCTGTTCTGAGCGATACGAGAATTCGGATTATTCGGCACATTCACCACGACGTCGCATTTCTGAGCGAATGTCATGGCCGCTTCAATGCCGAAATTCGTTCGCCGCGATTCGCTATCCGTAGAAAATACAGATGTGCCGGTGATGGGCTCTCATTACTTTATCGGTCGAAGCCCGGTTGCGAGTTTCACTCGCGACAAGCGGACACAGGGTCTTCGATATGCACGGCAACGCTCCCTGGCGAGTCTGCCGTGACCCCACCGACCGGCGTAGTCCACGCCGGAATAAAGACGAGAATCACATCATGGCCAAGAACGAACAGGTAATCCGCGCCGACGACACGGTGACCTTCATCAACGTTTTCGACGTCGAGCCCTCCAAGCAGCAGGAGCTGGTCAACCTTCTCAACGAAGGCGCCGACAAGGTGATCCGCCATCGCCCCGGCTTCATCTCGGTGAGCATCCTCGCCAGCAAGGATGGCAGCCGCGTCGTCAACTACGCTCAGTGGCGCAGCGCCGAAGACATCAAGGCCACCCGCGAAGACCCCGCCGCGCAGGACTACGGCAAGCGCAGCGCCGAACTGGCGCGCGCCACCCCGCACGTCTACTCGGTGGCTTCGGTCCATCGTTGATGTGCGCCGCTCGTCGCGGCGGCCTGGCGCACGACCCGCTGTCGTGAGCCCGGCACCGCCGCCGACGGGTTGAAGGTGACGAGGGGTCGGGACGCTCTCGCGGGCGGCTCGGCCCCTCTGCTCGGTAGGTCTGCAGTCCAGCACCCGCTCGCCGTCGCCGACACCGTTGCATGAGCCTCGGGCGTCCTCGATCGAGCGGCTGCTGGAACCGGCAGTCCGACTACACAAGGTCGAGGAGCTTCCGCCGTTATGACCACCGCTACGCAAACCGACATCGTCATCGCCGGCGCAGGGATCGGCGGCCTGACGACCGCGCTGGCCTTGCACGCGCAGGGCATCGAACGAGTCGTGGTGCTCGAGAGCGCCAACGAAATCCGCCCGCTCGGCGTCGGCATCAATGTCCAGCCCGCCGCCATCGCCCAATTGTTCGCGCTCGGCCTCGGCGAGGCGATCGCCGCGACCGGTATCGCCACCCGCGAGCTGCGCTATCTGGACCACGCCGGCACCACGCTGTGGACCGAACCGCGCGGTCTGGCCGCCGGCGATCCGTATCCGCAATACGCTATCCACAGAGGCGAGTTGCAGATGCTGCTGCTGGCGGCCGTGCGCGAGCGGCTCGGCGCCGACACCGTCCGCACCGGCCTGCGCCTGCAGGACTTCGAACACACCCGCACCGGCATCCGCGTCCACGCCCAGGACCGCGGCAACGGCGGCTCGACGGTTTCCTTCGAGGCCACCGCCCTGGTCGGCGCCGACGGACTGCACTCGGCCGTGCGCGCCCGTCTGCATCCCGACCGCTGTGAGTTGCTGCCCGCCAGGATCCAGATGTGGCGCGGCCTGACCGAAGTCGACGAATTTCTCGACGGCCGCAGCATGATCGTCGCCAACGACGATCGCTCCACCCGCCTGATCGCCTACCCCTGCTCGGCGCGCCATGCCCAGCACGGCCGGGCGCTGATCAATTGGGTTTGCATGGTGCCCGACGTCGCCCAGGACCTCACCCGCGAGGCGAGTTGGGACTGCTCGGGCCAGCTCAAGGACGTATTGCCCTACTTCGCCGACTGGAATTTCGGTTGGCTCGATGTCCCCGATCTGCTTTCGCGCAGCACCCAGATCCTCGAATACCCGATGGTCGATCGCGACCCGCTGCCGCACTGGGGCATCGGCCGGGCGACCCTGCTCGGCGACGCCGCCCATCTGATGTACCCGGTCGGCGCCAACGGCGCCTCGCAGGCCATCCTCGATGCGGTCTGCCTGGCCCACGAACTCGGCGACAACAGCGACACCGTCGAGGCGTTGCAGCGCTACGAAGCGGTCCGGCGCCCGCCGACCACCGCGATCGTCCAGGCCAATCGCGACCGCGATACCGCCGAGCGCGCCATCGCCACCCGCCCCGACCCGGAAAAAACCGCCGCGCTTGCGACGATCACGAGCTCCTACCGCAGCATCGTCGATCGCTCGCACGTCCGGTGAAAACGTGGTTTCCCGAAACTACTCCGACGCCAGGCCTTCCGACTGATCGGGGACGCTGAGGAGCACCAAGGAGTCAATCCGTGATCGACAATGACAAGACCCACTTCGATGCGATCGTAATCGGCACCGGATTCGCAGGCATCTATATGCTGCACAAGCTGCGCAACGAGCTAGGCCTCAAGGTCCGCGCCTTCGACAAGGCCAGCGGCGTCGGCGGCACCTGGTACTGGAACAAGTACCCGGGCGCGCGCGCCGACACCGAAAGCTTCGTCTACCGTTATTCCTTCGACAAGGAAACCTCGGAAGGCTGGGACTGGCGCAACCGCTATGTCGACCAGCCCGAGATGCTCGGCTACCTGCAGGCGGTCGTCGACCGCCACGGCCTGGCCAAGGACATCCAGTTGAAGACCGGCATCGATAGCGCCGTGTTCGACGAAGTCCGCCATGTCTGGACCCTGACCACCAGCACCGGCGAGCTGTTCACGACCCGCTATCTGGTCAACGCGGTCGGCGTGCTGTCGAAGATCGTGATCCCGCAAATCCCGGGGCGCGACAAGTTCCAGGGCCAGATCGTGCACACCGGCGCGTGGCCGGCGGACCTGTCGCTGGAAGGCAAGCGGGTCGGCGTGATCGGCACCGGCTCGACCGGCGTGCAGTTCATCTGCGCCGCCTCCAAGCTCGCCCGGCACTTGACCGTGTTCCAGCGTTCGGCGCAGTTCTGCGTGCCCGCCGGCAGCCGCCAGGTCAGCGAGGCCTACGTCGCCGAGTACAAGAACAACTTCGAGCAGATCTGGGACGGCATCCGCAACTCGCGCATCGCCTGCGGCTTCGAGGAAAGCGGCGTGTCGGCGATGAGCGTGTCGGAAGAAGAACGCCAGAAGGTGTTCGAACACCACTGGGAAATCGGCAACGGCTTCCGCTTCATGTTCGGCACCTTCTCCGACATCGCCGTCGACCCGGCCGCCAACCAGGCGGCCTCTGACTTCATCCGCGCCAAGATCCGCCAGATCGTCAAGGACCCGGACACCGCCCGCAAGCTGTGTCCGACCGACCTATACGCCAAGCGCCCGGTCTGCACCAACGACTACTACGAGACCTACAACCTGCCGAACGTGAGCCTGGTCAGCCTGCCGGAGAATCCGATCAAGGAACTCACCGCGAACGGCGTGCTGACCGAGGACGGCGTCGAGCACAAGCTCGACCTGCTGGTGTTCGCGACCGGTTTCGAAACGGTCGAAGGCAGCTATAACCAGATGGAGATCCGCGGCCGCGGCGGCGAAACCCTGCAGCACCACTGGAAGGACGCGCCGAGCAGCTACCTGGGCGTCGCCACCGCGGGCTTCCCGAACATGTTCATGGTGTTAGGCCCCAACAGCGCCTTCAGCAACCTGCCGCCGAGCATCGAGAGCCAGGTCGAGTGGATCGGCGAGCTGATCGGCTGGGCCGAAGGCGAGTCCACGCCGGTCATCGAGACCACCCGCGAGGCCGAGGAAGCCTGGACCGCCACCTGCAAGGAGATCGCCGCCTACACCTTGTTCCCGAAGGTCAAGTCGTGGATCTTCGGCGAGAACATCGCCGGCAAGAGCAGCCGCGTGCTGTTCTACTTCGGCGGCCTCGCCGGCTATCGCGCCAAGCTGCGCGAAGTGGCCGACGCCGACTACGAGGGCTTCATCCTGCACAGCGATCCCTCGTCGATGGTCGCCTGACGCGGCTACGAATGCCGCGCGGCATACGCGTATCCATCGTTCGATCCAAGGCCGGCCCCACCGTTCGCGGTGGGGCCGGCTTCGTTATGAAGACTTATTCTTTTCCGATTTACTTTTTACCAAGTTATTCCTCATGCGTTCCTGCCGCACAGGTATCGGCCGCGTCGACCCGATGCGTGTCGTAGCGACTTGCGCGCATGCCCAACGCGATGCCGGGCGCGCAGGCTCACACCGGCGCGGCGCGATCGCCCGCCAGCACGCAGCGCAGCTGCACGGCCGCCAGCGCGCCCAACGGCTTGGCGCCGCCGATGCCACCGATGTCATGCAAGAACGGCGCGACGGCGAAGCGAATGAACATGCTGAATCGATCGGCGACATCGGAAAGCGGCTTTCAAACTTTCCACAAAACTATCGATGCAGACGATGAAACTCGTTCGCCGAAACCGATCGAGTTCACGCTCTTCTACTTTGTGTCATTTGTCACTAGCCGAGCGAATCCGATTGCTGTCGAGATTTCCATCTGCGATGCAATTACCCTTGTTTCAAGGGATATTTATCGTCTTCACGCGATCGTTCATTCGATTCTGAAAGCGTCATTGCGATCACAGACCGGTAACGAAACAGATTGATACTCAGCTTGCCCTGCACGATTCCCAATGCTTATCACACAATAAATCCATGCATCAGGCTTAAATAGGTCGGCACGATTCCGAAGCAGCCACACCCTCGGAAGATGCGCAGTAGTCAGCCTGAAGTCCGGCTCACGATGTGCAAGCCTGTCTCTCGATGTTCGCTTGAACCAAAGCTCGCGGACAGGGTCGATTCCTTGCGGCGACTCGCAAGGAACCGCGCCCGGCAGATTGCACGAACGAGCGGGAACTCAACCTGGATCACGCCGGTCCCGCATTGCGGGCAGGCCGCGCCCATCACTCGACCCATAAAAACCAGTGGGCGCGCGGATGGTGATCGGCAGGGAGCGTAGCGGCTGGCGTTACGGACGCGTCGACGGCATGACGGACCACAGGACATACGCCGAAGTCGCCCAGCAGTGACCTGCCTCGGCCCCGCTGCGTTACGGCGGACCGAGGCTGCGAACGGCCCGATCCTGGCAACGAGGGTCTCCTTGCTGCCTGGAACCCTGCGAACCGCATTATCGAGGAAGTCCAACCTATTCGTTCCGGAAAGATTCGGAATTGCTGCCCTTCTACAAGGATGTCCCCCATGGCAATCGCAATCAGTTCGGCGCTTTCTTCCATGATCGAGCAAATGCCCGGACCTTGCGCCTGCAAGGACCAGGATTCGAAATTCCTCTACGCCAACACCGAGTTCAAAGCCCTGGTCGGCCTGGAACCCGACGAGGACGTGGACGGGCTTTCGGATTTCGACCTGCCCTGCGAAGTCGCTTCGCACGTCAAGACCTTTCGCGAACAGGACAAGTACGTGATGGAGCGGCAGATCTCCATCACCACCTTGAACGTGCACCGCTTCAAGTGCGCGAAATGGCGAGCGTTCTTGATCGTCAAGAAGCCCTTCTTCGATCAGGAGACCAACATCCGCGGCGTGCTGTTCCACGGTACCGACATCACCGCGATCAACGCCGGCGCGCTCGGCTCCTATTTCGGCAACATCGGTCCGCACCAGGCCTCGATCAGCAACCTGCCGCAATCGGGGCAGGCCCATGCCGATTCGGACGCCGACATCGACATGACCCGCCGCGAGTACGAAGTGTTGTTCTTCCTGCTGCGCGGCGGCACCTCCAAGCGCATCGCCGAGTTGCTGTCGATCTCCTCGCGCACGGTCGAGCAATACATCGACGTGCTGAAGGACAAGTTCGAGGTACTGACCAAGCCCGACCTGATCGAAAAAGCCATCTGCAAGGGCTATCTGTACGTCGTCCCCGACACTTTGTTCATGAAGTGCTCGTCGAAGATCATCTTCCAGGGCACGCCGCCGCTGTCGCTGATGCAGCCTTCTAACGCTCCGTCTTACTTGCCCACGAACTGAGATCCGCGGGCCGCCGGCACCCGGGTGCGCCGGCGGCCCGCGCCGCGGCCGGAACCGGTTCGACTGGAGCCCCGTAAGCGACGCGCCTACTTGGCCATGCCGGAGTTCTGCATCGGACCGTGGCTCGACAGCGAGGCCAGCGCGGTGGGCCGGCTCCGAACGAATCCCCGCCCTTCGCCAGCGTGCAGCGGCTGCCGAGGCATGCCCTGCACGGCATCGACATGCCGCCCCCTTGCACCCCCGCCGACCACCGAAGCGGCGCCCGCGGCAAGGCCTGCCGCCCCATCCGCAATGGCCGCCCCGCAAGGCTTATGCCGTTTCTTTGATCAGGCTAGGGAGTCAGCCCGGCGCCGTCGGCGCCGCTCCCTTCGAGAAGGGGGACTCGGAATGCCATCGTTGATACCGGTTGGACCGTACAAGCAATTCACCACCGCCGAAGGCACGGTGTTTCCTTACTACATCGTGCCGTTCGACAAGAACGGCACCTGCGAAGGGCCGCTGACGCGTCAGCATGTGCTCGACCATCTGGATGGGCACAGCGACATCTTCCTGTTCTCACACGGCTGGAACAACGACTGGAAAGCCGCCAGCGAACGCTATGCGAGCTTCGTCAACGGCTATATCGAACAGCGCCGGCAACTCGGCCTGCCCGCTCCGGCCGGCTACCGGCCGCTGTTGATCGGCATCTTCTGGCCCAGCCAGGCCTTGTCGTGGTTCGACAGCGAAACCGGGCCTGGCTTCGCCGGCGCCGGCGACGATGTCGAAAGCGGCCGTCAACAGATGGCCGACATCGCCGCGATGCTGGCGCCCGAACAGCGCGAACGCTTCCACGCGCTCAGCCAGACTCCGGGCTTGTCCGAAGCGCAATCGCGCGAACTCGCCGATCTGCTGGCAAGCGTGCTGTCGCCCGACGACGAGGACCACGATGCCGCACCCGCCTCCGCCGACGACCTGCTCGCTGCAGCCGCCTCCTTGACCGAGGCGCCGCCGGATTTCGACGACGTCGGCGCCGTGGCGACGCCGGGCGCCGGCGGCCCGGCCGCCGCCGGCGGCATCGGCGATGCGCTGAAGAAACTCGACCCGCGCAACCTGATCAAGCCGTTCACGGTCTGGCAGATGAAGGACCGCTCCGGCAAGGTCGGCAGCCGCGGCGTATCGCAACTGCTGGCCGAGTTGCTGCGTCGTTCGCAGGCGCGCATCCACCTGCTCGGGCATTCCTTCGGTTGCAAGGTGGTGATGTCGGCCACCGCGTCGCTGCCGGACGGTCTGCGCAAGGTGCATTCGGCCCTGCTGTTGCAGCCGGCGATGTCGCAGTACGCCTTCGCCGCGCAGGTGCCGGAAACCGGCCGCACCGGCGGCTACCACCGCAACCTGCAGCGCATCGAACGGCCGGTGGTCGCGACCTTCAGCGGACGCGACATCGCCCTGACCAAGACCTTCCACCTGGCCTTGCGGCGCGACCACGACCTCGGCGAGCAGCCGCTCGCGGCCGGCGACTCGCCGAGCAAGTACGCGGCCCTGGGCGGCTACGGCCCGCAGGATTCGGAGCAGACCCTGGTCGACATCAAGGACCCGGCGAGCGCCTACGATTTCGGCCCCGGCGGCCGCATCGTCGGCGTACGCGGCACCCGCACCATCGGCGGCCACGGCGATATCAGCAACGCTTCGACCTGGTGGCTGGCGCACAACCTCGCCTCCAGCCGCTGAGCGCCGGCACCGCACCATGGCCGAACTGCTGAAGCGCGAGAACGATATCGTCACCCTGAAAATGGAGCTGACGAGGCCGCAACACGCACGCGCCACCCTGCAGTTCCAGGCCGGCGGCAGGCTGCAGAGCCTGCCGCTGTGGGAGGGCGGCATCAACGAATGGGGGCTGGCGCCGTCGATCGCCTCGGACCTGCGCACGCGGCCGGACGAATCGCAGTTCCATATTGCGCCACGCCTGCTGCCGAGCCTGCACACGGCCTGGCTGCAGCACGCCGAGCCCGGCCGCCCGCTGTGGATTCACCTGGCCAAGCCTTACGGCGCGCTGCGCTACCTGCCGTGGGAACGCCTGCTGCTCGACGCCTTGCAGACGCCGGTGCTGATGCTGCCGGATTTCATTTTCCCGCCGCCGCGCGAAAGCGCGACCATGCTGGATATCGCCGTCTGCGCCAGCGCTCCGCTCAACTGCGAGCACGCCCATATCCGCGACGGTCTGGTCGATGCGATCCAGGCGATCGTGTCCGGCATCGACCGGCCTGTGCGCCTGCACGTGTTCGCCGACGCCGAAATGGGCGAACCGGTGCGGCACCTGTCTCCGGGCTCGGCCGAGCTGATTCTGCACTCGCCCGCCGATGCCGAACGCTTCGTCGTCGAGGACCCGTCCTCGCGCCTGCTCGACAGCAGCGGCACCCTGCGCTCGCCCTGGCTGCTGTGGATGCGCCAGGCGCTCAAGCCCTACAGCACCGATGCGGTGCACTTCGTCTGTCACGGCCATCTGTCCGGCACGTCCGGGGCGATGTTGCTGGCGCAGTCGCCGCTGGGCCGCACCGAGAATTATCTGGCCGGCCCGGTCGGCGCCTGCGAGCTCACCAGCTTCCTGACCCAGGTCGGCGCCTGGGCGACCGCGTTCTCGGCCTCGCGCGACAACCACAACCCAGTCGGCCTGCGCGCACTGGCCGACGAGATCGCGCAATCGCTGCCGGGGCCGATGCTGTTGTTCAATGCGGCCTACGATGCGCCGGCGGCATTGGCGCAGAGCTATCGCTTCATCCACGCGCAGTCGGCGCAACCGCCGCCGCGCTCGCGCGCCGTTTATCTGTATTGCCAGCCCTATCTGGTCTCGCCCACGCGCGGCGCCTCCGACGGCGGCGAATTGTCCGAGCAAGTGCGCAGCCATATCGAACTGTATTCGCGCAACGACACCCAGCGCGACTCGGCCTTGAAGTCGCTGCCGCTGTCGGCCGCCGCGTCCGCGACGCGCAGCCCCTCCTTCGTCCAGGCCGCCAGCAAAAGCATCTCCGCGGTCACCGCCGCGACCGAGCGCCTGGCCGAACAAGTGCAAGTGCAATACCAGCAGGCGATGCGCGACGAAGTCCTTCCCGAAGCCATCGTCCAGCGCGATCTGGACACGGCCATGGACACGATCGACCTGCTGCGCCAGGCGGTCGGGGATATCGAGCGGCGCCGCATCCACGGCGAGATCGAGCAGCGCCTGGTCGAGATCGAGCAGGATGCGCCGCCCACCGTCGAGGCCTTGGTCGAAGCGCCCATCGAAGGGCCGGCTGACGCCGCTGTCGAACACCGTTTCGTTATCGGCTCCGATGTAACTGATTCCACGGAACAGGCACTGCTGCAGGCCCAGATCGAACGCATGGACCAGATCGCGGACTACCGACTGCAGGTCGAACAATTGCCCGGCGAAGCGACCGAATCGCCATTGGATCGACGCATCCTCAAGGCCAAACTCGATCTCGAGCAGCGCAAGCTGCAATTGTCGGATTCCGACGAACTCGAGGATGCGCCATGAACGAGCGCACCATCCTCTCGGTCGATATCCTCGACGACGACCTGATCGCCAGCGTGGTGCGCGCACCGTTCCCGGTCCACGGCGGCCGCGCCCTGGGCCGGGTGAAACTGCGCGCCGACCAGTTGCCGGGCCTGGACACGCAGACCGCGGTGCTTGCGCGCGGGCGCATGGTCCGCGATGCCCTGCGTCAGCACCAGGGCATCTCCGGCGTGCTCGACAGCCTCAGCCAGACCTTGCCGACCCAGGTCCGGCCCTTGTTCGTCATGCTCAATCCGTCCGAGGCCGAGCTGATCAACTGGGAGATGCTGTGCGACAGCAACGAGCAGTTCGTGGCCCTCGACCCGCGCTGGCCGATCGCCCGCATCATCGATCCGATCAACGCACCGAGCCGCCTGCCCGGCGAACTGACTACGCCGGTGCGGCTGATGGCGGTGATCTCCGCGCTCGGCATCGCCGATCAGCGCAAGGAGTGGGAACTGCTGCGCGATGCGGTGCTGGCGGCGCGCCAAACCGGCCTGCCGGTGCTGCTGAAGCTGTTGGTCGGCGACTCCGCCCTGCACACACGCATCCGCGACGAAATACAGCAGGACCCGGCAGGCCTGGCCGACATCGAAGTGGCGGCGATCGACGAGACTGCGGCGCGGCTGACCCAACGCATCCGCCAGTGGTCGCCGAACATCCTGCATTTCTTCTGCCACGGCCACGCCGGCAGCGCCGGGCAGTGGCTGGAACTGGCCACCGCCAACGATCACGTGCAATTCGCCGCGCACGACCCCGGCACCCTCGCCGGCTCGATCAACCTGCCCTCGCAGGACCTGGTGACCCTCGGCGCGTCGCTCGGCAATCCCTGGCTGATGGTGCTGAACTGCTGCTCCAGCGGACAAGGCGGCAACGGCCTGCAGTCGATGGCCAACCAGGTCGTGTCGGCCGGCTTTCCGGCGGTGGTCGCGATGATGGAACCGGTCGAGGCCAACGACGCCTACGAGTTCACCCGCGCCTTCTATCCCGAGGCCCTAGCCGCGCTGCTGCGCGCGCGCGATGAACTCAAGCAGCGCGCCAGCACCACCCTGGAATGGACGCCGATCATGTTCCATGCGCGCAGCGCCATCTCTCAGCTCGGCAACCGCGACGCGCAGGCCTCGCCGGAGTGGTCGTTGCCGGTGCTGTACGTGCGCGGCGTCGAGGCCCAGGTCTTCATCCGTCCGCTCGGCATCGAGCAGGCCAAGTCCGACGAGTTCCGCATCCGCGCCGAAACCACGGCCTGGTGGCTGCGCACCGCCGGCCAACAGTTCAGCGAAGCCGAACGCATCGAAGCGCTGGAACGCACCCTGGCGGAAAAAGGCGTGCCCCGGGCGCTGTGGCCCTCCGCCGACGGGAGCTTCGAGCATGTCGGCGGACAATGAGCTGGCGTCGCTGCTGAGCAATGCCTGGTGCGGCGATGCCGTCGCCAGCGGCGTCTGCTCCGAACACGCGACGGCCTGGGCCTTGCGCGGCGCCATGTCGTCGCCGCGTCAACTCAGCGGCGCGGCGCAGGCGCTCGACCTGGCGCAATGGCAAGACCCGCGCGTCGGCTGGGGCGTGGTCCTGCCCGATCGCGACGGCCTCGGCGATGCCGACAAGGCCGTCGCCGCCGACGCGCCCGCGGCGATACGCAGGCTGATCGCCGCGCGCGGCAACGCACCGGTGTTCCGCTATCGCCCCGAGATCGCCAAGGACGGCCGACTGCAGCGCTATTACCCGCATCGCGGGCCGGCCAGCCTCCGCCTGTCCGGCACCCGCGGCACGGTCGGCGACGCCGCGGTGCCGCGTTATCTGTTGATCGTCGGCTCGCCCGAACAAATTCCCTGGCGCTTCCAGTACCGCTTGCAGACCGACGCCTACGTCGGCCGTCTCGACCTCGACGAGGCCGGCCTGGAGCGCTACGTCGATGCGCTGCTCAACGATTGGCCGGGCCATCAGCGCGACGTCGACGCGCCGTTGTTGTGGGCGGTGGATCACGGCCACCCCGACATCACCTTCCTGATGCGCAAGACCATCGCCGAAACCCTGTTCAAGGCCTTCGATGCCGACGGTTTCCATCCGCTGCTGCTGACCGGGGCGCAAGGGCGCCTGGAGGATTTCTACGCCGGCCTCAAGCAACGCCAGCCGGCCTTCGTGCTGAGCTCCAGCCACGGCGCCACGTTTCCGTTGCACGACCTCATACAGCTCAAGGCGCAGTTGGGTGCGATGCTCGACGTCGACCACGCTTTGCTCGACATCGGCGCGCTGTTGCGGGCCTGGAACCCGACCGGCGCGATCTGGTACGCGCATGCCTGCTGCTCGGCCGGCGCCGACCGGCCTTCGACCTTCCAGGGCCTGGTCGACGAACAATCCAGCCTCGGCCGCATGCTCGCCGCGGTGGCCGGGATCGGCCCGTGCACCGCGCCGTTGCCGCGCGCCCTGCTCGGCAGCGAACGCCCGTTGGCGGCCTTCGTCGGCCATGTCGAGCCGACCTTCGACTGGACCTTGCGCGATCCCGACACCGGCCAGCGCATGACCGACGCGCTGATCGTCGACACCTTGTACACCGCCCTGCATTCGGCGCAGCGTCCGCCGATCGGCCTGGCCATGGACGGCTATTACGATGCCGTCGCCGGCCTGCTGCTCGACCACATCGAGGCCATCGAGGCCTTCAACAACCACGAACACGATGCCGAAACGCGGGCGCGCAAGGCCAAGTTGCTGGCGATGGATCGTCTTGCGATGGTGGTGCTGGGCGACCCGACGGTGCGCTTGCCGGTCTGAGGCGCAGGCGCCTGGCCCGGCCGTCGATCACTCCTTCGCAGCCGGCTTCGCCGCGCGGCGCGCATCGCCGAGCGTCGCATAGGCCTTGCCGTCGCTGGACGTCCACCCGCTCAGCGACAGCGAATCCGGCAAGGCCTGCGTCGGCGTTTGCACGCCGATGATGGCGGTGAAGCCCGAGCCGACCGGCGCCAACTCGGCCAAGCGCGCGGCGCGGTCCTCGGCGGTACTGAAGACGAAGGGCTGCTCGCAGCGCCCCGCCTCGGCCTCGGCATCGCTGCACTCGCCGGCCTGCGCTGCCGGTTCGGGCGGCGCTTCGCCGCCGGTGGTGGCGGTCTTGGCGACGTCGATGCGATAACGCCCCTCGCCCAGTGCCTTGACCTGCACCCGGTATTTTTCCACGCCGTAGGCCCAGCTGTTTTCACCGACGGCGTCGATGTCGTGCCCGGGCAAGGGCAATTCGAAGTGCTCGCCGAGCAGCAGACCAAGCCACATCACCGGAGTGCTGGCGAGCAAGGCGCCGAGTTCGGTGGGGTTGGGCCCGGCTTGCGAGTCGTCGCTGGCTTTCGAGAAATGACGACCGTTGCTCAACACGATCGATTCGAGGTGCTGGCGACCGCGTTGCACCGAAGCCTCGCTTTCGTTGCCCGGGTAACGCCGCCACCGGCCGCGATAGGCCTCATCCGGCGGCGAGTTCGAGCTCATCTCGACCGAAGCCAGGCACTGCGCCAACTGCAACAGGCGCCGGCAGTCGGCCTGCGCTTGCGCCGGCGACGCCTGCTTCGCGGCGACAGCCTCGGCCGCGTCGCTGCGCAGCGGCGCGAGCGCAAGCAGGCCGGCGAAGACGGTGATACGAATTGCACTCATGCGGTCGGTCCCTGATCGTTGATGGCTTCATGCCCGATGCCGCGCGTCCCGCAGCGGCCTGGCACCGAACAGGACGGCGCTCGCCGATCGGCCGGAGCGCGATTGTGCTGCGTCGCCGCATGATTTTCCAGCCGCTTCGCCTCGCCGGGTCTGCGGCGGCAACGGCCTCGCAATGCCTGCTCGTCGTTCAGCGCGCACCGCTCGTCACGCGACGCGACGCCCTCGGTCGGAACTTCGCACCGGCTCCACAGCGCGCGGCCGATGCTCGGACAGTGCGCAAGCGCCATTGCACTCGATGCCGGCCCCGCGCCGCGCAAGCGACACCACGCCCGCACGCGCTGCACCCGCGACACCGCAGCGCCGTCTCCGCCGCTCGCCCTTCACGGTCGCTACTCATGTCTGAACGCTGGACTCGAAAGCAAGTCGTCTCGGCGATCGTCGCGACCGTTTTGATCACGGTCCTGCTGGGTTGGCTGGCGGTCAATCTGGCCGGGCCGGAAAAACGCCTTCAGCGCAAGCCCGAGCACCGCTACGCCGTGACCGACCCGCAGTTCCGCCGGGAGATGGGGGTGATGCTCGGGCCGGCGCTGCTGTCCGGCAACCATGTGGTCGATTTGCAGAACGGCGACGAGATCTTTCCGGCGATGCTGAAATCGATCGGCACGGCGCAACGCACGATCACCTTCGAAACCTACATCTATTGGTCCGGAGAGATCGGCAAACAGTTCAGCGCCGCGCTGTCGGAACGCGCACGCGCCGGCGTCCGCGTGCACGTCACCATCGACTGGCTCGGCAGCAGCAAGATGGACTCCGCCCTGCTCGCACAGATGCAACAGGCCGGCGTACGCGTGCAACGCTATCGGCCGATCGCCTGGCACAGCCTGGACCGCATCAACAACCGCACCCACCGCAAGATCCTGGTCGTGGACGGGGCGACCGCGTTCACCGGCGGCGTCGGCGTGGCCGATCAATGGCTCGGCCACGCGCAAGACCCCGAGCATTGGCGCGAAAGCCATTTCATGGTCCGCGGACCGGTGGCCGCGCAGATGCAGGCGGCCTTCAGCGACAACTGGATCAAGACCACCGGGCAGGTGCTGAACGGCGCAGCGTATTACCCGCCGCTGCGTCCGGTCGGCAACATGGATGCGCAGATGTTTCTCAGCTCGCCGGCCGGCGGCAGCGACAGCATGCACCTGATGTACCTCATGGCGATCGCCGCCGCCTCGCAGTCGATCGATCTGGCCGCGGCGTATTTCGTTCCAGACGAGCTGATCCTCCAGGCCTTGATGACGGCGCGCCATCGCGGGGTACGCATCCGCATTCTCGTCCCGGGCAAACACACCGACTCCGATGCCGTGCGCCTGGCGTCCAAGGCCGGCTGGGAGCCGTTGCTTCTCTCCGGAGTCGAGTTCTACGAGTACGAGCCGACGATGATGCACGTCAAGGCGCTGATCGTGGATCGGCACCTGGTGTCGGTCGGGTCGACGAATTTCGACATGCGCTCGCTGCGCCTGAACGACGAAGCCAGCCTCAACATCTTCGACAGCGGGTTCGCCGAACGGATGACCACCGTCTTCGAGGCCGATCTGACCCAGGCCACACCGTACACGCTCGCACATTGGCAGGATCGCCCGTGGACCGAGCGCTTCGCGGAAAAATTCATCCTGCCCCTGAAAAGCCAGCTGTGACGTACGTCGGCTCAGCTATCGCAACAGCGATCGTCGCCGCCATGACGCGATGAACGCGCGCGATGCCACACGGCCTTAACTTTCGCGAGCGCAGGATCGGGTGTCGCCCGCACGTCGGCGCCCCTTTCCTTCAGGAGCAGCTCCATGGCCACGAACAAGGCTTCCGGCACGCCCTCGCTGGCGTTCGACGCGGTCGCTCTGGTGCTGTCGGGCCTCGAACCCACGCTGCGGACGCTTGCCTGACCTCGACCCGCATCGCGCAGCGCGCCTGCGCTGCATTGCCGCGGTGGCGATGGGGCTCGCCCACGCCGCGACCGCCACGGCATGGGCGGCGCCACCGCACTGCAAGACGCGCCTGCTCCAGGAGCTGGGCTGGCGCTTCGTTCCGGTCGCTGCGTCGAAGATCGAGGCTTCAACGATAGAAATCCACCCGGGCGCTCCCTGCGACCGTGCCGATTTGAACGAGGCCCAGGCGGCCGGCGATCTGGTGGTCAAGATTCCCAGCGGGCTCGACGGCCGCGCGCGCGATCGCCTCGACGACGCATTGCTGGCGCATCCGGCCACCGTTTGCGCCTACGACTTCCGGCTCGGTGAGGCGACGCGGCGCGCGGTCGACCGACTGGTGGTCAACCGCGGCTTTCGCTTCTCCGCGGTGCAAGTGGGTTGGATCGGCTTCGGACCCACCGGCTCGGCGCGGGACGGCTGGAGGCCCATCGCCTGGTTCGGCCGCGGCTACCGCCCCAGCGGCGCCAATTCGCGGGCGATCGAGACGTTTTACAGCGGACAAGTACGCGGCGAATGCGGGCTCGGGCGGCAGATCGCGCAATACGCCACCCAGGCCGAGCTGTACGGCATGAACGGGTTCGACACCGAATTCGATGCCGATGAGATCATCATCGGCACCTTCAACCGTCTGCACTCCACCCGCAGCATCCTGCTCGGCAGCTCGGCGGGCCGCTTCGCACACGACGGTCGCGCCGTCGCCGCAGCGCGACAGGGCCGCCAGGCCTTCATGGGGCGGCCGGGCTTCGTGTTCCATGTGTTCGACCGCAACAGTCTGGACGATCTCAACAACCAGGCCGAGAACTTCGTCGTCTACGACGTCAGCGCGCAAGCCGCGGCTGCGTTGCGGCGCCATGGCGGTTTCGAGTTCTACAACCGGCGCAATCGCGAGATATGGCAACTCGCGCGCCCCCTGCAGCCGTACCGTTCGAAGCGCTTCTTCGAACGGCTGCTGCATGAGCGCGACCCGGCGCTGCGCGCCGGTCTGCCCGCGGATGCGCAGCGGACGCTCGCCCGGCTCGACGCCGAACTGGCCGACCCGTTCTATCGCGGCTTCGAAATCTACGTGCACAAGCAAGGCGTCAAGCCGGTCGGCTTCCATATCGTCCGCCTGCTCGACCGCAATCCGCGCACGCCGTTCCGCATCGAGTTGGCGTTGCACAATTTGGAAACCACCCTGCTGCAACGTTACTTCAACCACCGGCTGAAAGCGTGCGAACGCAGGCGCGGCCCATGACGGGCCGAAGGCCCGGCCGCTCGTCCCGGTGTGTCGCCATCCGCATCGGGCTCGATCGCATCGAGACCGATCAGGCATGAACAATTCAGCTTCGAACATGAGCCGGACGTTGCGACTTCCAGCCCCGTCGATCGCGGCGTGGATGCAGCGTGAAGGATGCTGCGGCTTTGTTTCGATGCGGTGAACCGGCGCGCGTCGCCGCGCGACCGGCCATTAACACGCTATGGCTCAGTGTCGGTATCAACCGCCATCGTGAGGAGACATGAAATGCTCAGCTACGCCGTAGTCTTCCTGGTCATCGCCCTGGTCGCGGCCGTCCTCGGCTTCACCGGCATCGCCGGCGCCGCCAGCAACATCGCCTGGATCCTGTTCGTCGTGTTCCTGATCCTGGCGGCGGTTTCGTTCTTCCGCGGCCGCGGCCCGGCAGCCTAGCGCTTGCACGGCAGCCCCGCACCGGCGTCAGCAATGCGCCGATCGCCTGCGCCGACAGCAACGGTCGTCGCTGTCGTCGTGGCTGAAGCAGCCTCGAGCGAATGGCGTTCGCCGAAATCGATCAAGACCGCGTGCCGCGCTCTTCGCGCGGCCGCGGTTTCTTGTCGTTGCGCAAGGCGCTGACCACGATCGCCAGCCCCAGTCCGACCGCGACCACAAACAGCAGCAGCGCGAAGGCCGGATAGCCGAACAGAAACGGCCCAACCCCGGAGCGCAGCAACAGCGCGCTTGAGATCAGCAGCGCCGCGACGACGATGCCGGCGGCGATACGGTTTGCGATCTTCTGCAGGTTCTCCATGATCGCCGAGTCCTGCCAGCCGGTGATCCGCATCTGCAGGCGGTTCTCGGCCAGCAGCGATAACACGGTGCCGACTTTGCGCGGCGCATCCTGCAGCAGCGATTGCAACTCGATCGCTTCGCTGGCCAGATTAGCCGGCGACAAGGTTTGCAGCAGCCGGTCGCGCAACAGGCCTTGCAGATGATCCTCGACCGTCGCCTTCAGACTGAGCTCGGGGTCCAGGGCGATGCATACGGTTTCCAGGTTGAGCAGGGTCTTGGCCAGCAGATTGAACTCGGGCGGGGTGCGCAAGCCGCACAAGGCGCTGAGGCGGCTCAGGTGCAGGAACAGGCGCCCTTCCGACCAGTCCTGCGAATGGCCGTGCGCCGCATAGCGCGCCACGTGCTGCCCGACCTCGCGCACGAAGCGGCCTTCGTCGAAATCGTGCAGGCGCACGCCCAGGGCGATCAGCTCGTCGGCGACCGCTTCGCCGCGCCCGTCGACCGCCGAGAACACCAGCTTCAGCAGGCGCCCGCGCATCTTGGGAGGGATGTGCGCGACCATGCCCAGGTCGAAAATCGCCAGCCGGTGATCGGGCGTGATCAGCAGGTTGCCCGGATGCGGATCGGCGTGCATCTCGCCGTGCACGAACATCTGGTCGAGGTAGCCGCGCAGCAGATCGACCACCAGCGGCCGCATCGAATGCTCGGTGCGGCGCAGCCCGAGCGGTTCGGTGACCTTGCTGCCGGTCACCAGTTCCATGGTCAGCACGCGTGCGCCGGACAGGTCGCGCAGAGGCTGCGGCACGACCAGCATCGGGTACTTCGCCAAGTGTTCGCCGAAACGCTCCAGGTGATCGGCTTCGAGCCGATAGTCCAGCTCGTCCATGACGGTCTTGCGGAATTCCTGCACCCAGTCGGCAAAATGCAGGCGCCTGCCGACCTGGGTGTTGTGGTCGGCTTTCGAGGCCAGCATCTGCAAGGTGTCCAGGTCGCTGCGGATGACCTGCGCGACGTTCGGCCGCTGCACCTTGACCGCCACCTCGCGGCCGTCGCGCAAGGTGGCGCGATGCACTTGCGCCAGCGACGCGCAGCCGAGCGGCTTGGCGTCGAACTGCGGAAAGATGCTGTGCAGCCGCACGCCGAGTTCCGCCTCGACCACCGCCTCGATGGTCGCCGCATCCAATGCATTGACGTCGTCCTGCATTTTCTCCAGCGCCGCCAGATACGCCGGCGGCACCATGTCCGGCCGCGTCGACAAGGCCTGGCCGATCTTGATGAAAGTCGGCCCGAGCGCTTCGAGATCGCGCACGAAATCCGCCGGTCGCCCCTCTTCGGGCACCTCCACGTCCAGGTCGGTCGCGGCATCCCAATCCACGCCGGTGAACACGCCCGAGTTGCGGTACTTGAGCAGGAAGCCGACCAGTTGCGCAGTGCGGGTCAAGGTGCTCGGGGTGGCGCTCATTGCGGCGACTCCTTGGCGGTGGTCGAACCACGACGCAGAACGGACAGCCGGACTATTCCGCAGGCCTCGGCAACGGCTCGTGAGGGCCTCACGGGGCATCCGGAGAGTCGGCGAGGACGCTCGTTCATGCGATACGCGGCTGCGAGCGCTTGCGCCGAGCTCGCGACCATGCGCCGCAGCGTTGCCTGACGCGGAACTAGCCTCTTGGCCCCCCCATGACCGGCAGGATCACGCCGTTGACGTACGAGGCGCAGATCGGCGCGGCGAGGAACACGTACGCGGGCGAGATTTCTTCCGGCTGCGCCGGTCGCCCCATGTCGCTGTCCTGTCCGAATTTCGCGACCGCATCGGCGGGTTTGTCGGCCGGATTCAACGGCGTCCAGACCGGGCCGGGCGCGACCGCATTGACCCGGATCCCTCTCGGCAGCAGTTGGCTGGCCAGGGACTTGGTGAACGCATGGATCGCACCCTTGGTCGCCGAATAATCCAACAGATGCTTGCTGCCGAAGATACCGGTCTCCGAACCGGTATTGATGATCGATGCGCCCTGGCCCAGATGCGGCAAGGCCGCGCGCGCCATATGGAAATAGCCGGCGATGTTGGTCTGCAGGGTTTCCTGCAGATGCGCGTCGCTCAGTTCTTCCAGCGACTGCGCATGCAATTGGAAGGCGGCGTTGTTGACCAGCACGTCGAGGCGCCCGAACTGGGCGACGGTCTGGGCGACCGCCGCTTCGCAAAATTTGGGGTCGCGCACGTCGCCGGCGATCGCCAGGGCGCGGCGCCCTTCCTGTTCGACGTACCGACAGGTGTCCAGGGCGTCTTCGTGCTCGTTCAAGTACAACACCGCGACGTCCGCGCCTTCGCGAGCGAACAGCACCGCCACCGCACGCCCGATGCCGGAGTCGCCGCCGGTCACGATCGCGACCATGCCGTCCAGCTTGGCGCTGCCCAGGTAGCCTTCGGCGGCGAACTTCGGACGCGGCTTCAGATCGCTCTCGCGGCCGGGCTTGAGCAAATGCTGTTTCGGCAACGGATTCTCGGGCTGACCGTGCGGCCCGGCCTGCACGGCGGTTTTCCCGGCGGTTTTCTTGGCCGCCTTGTTCGACGCCGGCGCGTCCTGGTTCGCATCGATGCCCTTCTGGATGACGCGCTGCCGTGCCGCCGTGCGTTCGGCCGCAGCCGATCCCATCGACGCGGTGGAGGCAGGACGACCCGAGCGCTTCGTGGAGCGGTCGGCGGATTTTGTCGGCGACTTGGATGCCTTCTTGACGGTCATGACATCACCTCGACAGAGGAACAGGCCCCGACCATAGAATCGGCTTCATTCGGTGGACGTGAACGGCCGGTGGACGTGAACGAGCGACCGAGGCGAACAAAGCCGGCCGATCCCATCGGGCGACAGCGCTATGTCTGCGCAGCCCGGATCGCCGCGGGCAGACGGTTGTGCAAGTGCGTGGCCGCGATCGCGGCCTGCCCGACGGCGACGGATATCTGGTTGAGACCGCTGACCACGTCGCCGATCGCATACAAGCCCGCGACCCGGGTCATCTGATGCGCGTCGACGAGGATTTCGCCGGTTGCGCTCAGCTCGGCGCCGACCGCCGCGGCCAACGGCGCATTGGTGACGCAGCCCATCGCATCGAACTCGTCATCGCCTGTCTGGTTCATCCCCTGCCTGGGCCGAAGCGCGAAGCCGACGCGCATGCGCGCGCCGGCTCATGCGCCGGTACAAACCTTGGCTCCGCCGTGCGCTGGCTCATGCACAAACAAGCTCGACCCGATGCCCGTCCGCTGCGCATGGCCGATGCGGACCGCCTAGTGCGCAGCGGCGGGCGTGGAGACTTCCTTGACCACCGCCGCCGTGGCCCGGCTCTGGCCGGCCAGCGCGATATCCGCCAAGGACACGATGCCGACGAGTTCGCCGGTGGCATTGACTACCGGCACCCTGCGCACCTGCGCGGTTTCCATCAGGGCGACGCAAGCTTGCAGATCGCTGTCTTCGCCCACCGTCTTGACCGGCGAGGTCATCGCCTCGCCGGCAGTGGCGGTGCCGTCGCCGCCGGTGGCGACGATACGGATCGCGATGTCGCGATCCGTCACCACGCCGAGCGGCCTTCTTCGCTCGTCCAGCACCGGAATCTCGCCGCAGTCGTTGTCGAGCATCAGGCGAGCGATCTCCCGCACCGGCGTGCCGATGAAACAGGTCGCCGGATCCGGGGTCATCAGGGTTTTCGCAGTGATCACGATGCTCCTCCGCAGTGAGTGAAGATGCAGTGCAACCGGATTGTCGTCCGCGTTTCGTTCGATCGCCGTGAACCGCGGCGATGGCGGGCTTCACGTTGCGGCAATGCCGTTCGCAGCGCGCTCACCGCAATGAATGCCCGCCAGCGCGCAACCGTTATTTTTCGGGGCGCCGCGCACGCATGGCGACGCTTGCATTACGCCGCCCACGCACTGCCATCGGCGGCACCGGTGCGGCGATTCGCCGGCCGGGACCTAGCGCTTCGGGGCCGTATCCTGCGCGTCTTCGCCGGGCAAAGGTTGATGCCCCTCGCCTGGCGGCAAATCGGCGTTCTGGACTTTCCGCTTCTTGTGCTCGCCTTCCTACGGAGGATTCTCGCCGGGCAAGGGTTGGTGGCCCTGGCCGTGCGGAGGCCGGCCTTGCGAAGAGCGCATGTCGCGCCCCTCCTGCTGCCCGCCTTCGCGTGGGTTGCCGTTGCTGTTGTTGCCCATGTCCGTCACCTCGTCGCCGCCGGATTCGGGGCGACCCTCGGACGACGGTGGCCCCCGCCAGGTTAAGCAGGAGTCGTGCCCGACCGCCAAGGCGTTCACGAACGCCCAACAACCGCTGTTGCCTTGGCGCTGAGGCGGTGCCCGCCGGGTGCGCCTCAGCGCTGCCGCGTCGCCGGAATATCGACGCGTTGGCTGCGCCGCACGCCGACCTCGATCGACTGCAGGCCGCGGTCGTCGCGCACCGCCCACGGCAGCGGCAGGTTGTCGGGAATCACCGCGATCGTGTGCTTGCCGACCGACACGCGCGGGAACGAGAACTGGCCGTTGCTGTCGGTGCGCACCGCATAACGGCCGTCGAGCACCACCGTAACGTTCGGCGCGGCCTGTTCGGACGCGGCGCGCACGCCGTCGTCGTTATCGTCGAGGAACAGCGAGCCGTCGATGCTGCCGACCGCCGAGCCCGGGGCACCGCCGATCACCGGCAGCGCGCGGCCGGCTTGACGCTCGTAGCGCAAGGTCAGGAACGCCGAGCGTTCGCGCGGCAACGACAGGAACGGCGAATCGACGATCAACGGGTCGAGCGCGAACGGCGAACGTTGCGAACCCTGGCTCTGATACAGCGCGGCGGTCAGCGACCAACGCGGCGCGATGCGCCAGTTGACGCCGAGGTTCAAGTCGACACCGCGCATCGCCGCCGGGCCTTCGCCGTGGGTCCAGCGCGCGGTGCCGTCGACGGACACGCGGTCGCCGAGTTCCACGCCGCCGTACATCGAAAAGGTCGTGGTGCGGGTGGTGGTGCGGATCGCGACCTCGGTCGAGGTTTCGTTGCGCTCGCCCCATTCGCCGTAACCGAGCGACACCGACAAACGCCGGCCTTCGCGCAAGGGCAAGGCCTGGTCGATGCTGGCCTGCCAGCTGCGCCCGACCCCGCCGTCGCCGCCGGCGTGATCGAACTGGAAGCGGGTCTGGCCCCAATCGCCGCGGCGGTCGGCGAACAACTGCGCCGCGTAGGTGTCGTCGTCGGCGTGGCGCAGGCTCAGGCTGGCGCCGTAACCGAACACGCTGCTGGCCTGGTAACGCGCGAACGCAGTGGCGTACTGGCCGTCGAAGCCGGCGCCGCTGATCGAACGGATGTCGTCGATGCCGGTGTTCCAGCTCCAGCGGCCGTACTGATAGGCCAGCCGGTAATAGCCGCCGCGCACGTCCTGGTTGATCGGAGACGAGCCCCAGGTCAGGCCCGGGTCGAGCGAGAACAGACCGTAGTGATGGCGATAACGGCCGCGTCGCGCACTCGCGTCGATCCAGGCGCCGGTGGCGTTGCCGCCGCCGTCGTGACTGCCGAGCAGGTTCAGTTGCACCGCGTCGCGATCGGACTGCCATGCGCTCGCCCAATGCGCGGCCTGGCTGGGCCGGTCGATCAGGCCCGCCTCGCCGACATCGTCGGGCACGATGCGTCCGTCGGTGCTCAGCGCCGAGACCGCGTGGGTCCAACCGGATGCGCCCTGCCATTGCGCGCCGAACGCGCCGACGTGGCCGTCGGCGACGTCGAAACCGACCACGCGGGTGCCGTTGTAGAGCCCGGCGCGACCGACCGCGCCGTACACGCTCAGGCCGCTCGCATCGCGGGTCCATTGCGTGCTCAGGCCGGCCATCGCCACGCTCGGCAGGAAGAAACGGTATTGGTTGCGCTGCAACTGCGAGGACGGCGTGTTGATCACGCCCAGACCGTTATCGAGGCGCCAACCGCCGTCGACGAACAGGTTGCGCTGCCATAAGGTCGCCGCCCCGCCCCAACCGCTGTCGTCGGCGAAGCGGTCGCGGTCGCTGTGGAAGACGGTCGCGTCGAGCGACAGGCTGCCCCAGTTCGCGGTTTCCCAGAATCCGCCGGCGGCCAGGCCTTGCTCGCCGAAGTGCTCGTCGCCACGCTCGGTATAGGCGGCGTTGAGCTCGAGCCGGAACGAACGCGGCAAGCCGTCGCCGTCGACGACCTCGTCTTCGTCGGGCGGCAGCGGCGCCAACGCCTGCGCGGCGATGATGCGATCGCGGTAGACCGGCGCCGAGGCGTCGGCCGCCGACGCCGCAGGCGCGGCCGACGCAAGCGTACAGGCGACGCAGATCGCCAGTCTGCGCCGGGCGAGCCGTCGGGCGGGCCTCATTTATCGATGCGTACGTCGAGTTCGAGGCGCTGGCGGCCCCATTCCAGTGCGCCCTTCAGGCTCAGCGGATAAACGATCGGCGGCGCCGGCGTGGCCGGGTCGTCGCCTTCCGGCACCAAGGCGATCGAACGCGTTTCGCCGGGAAGAATCGGCAGACTGGACGGTGCGAGCGCGAACTTGCGGCCGCTCGCGTCGACGCCGTTGACCAACCCTTCAAGACGAGTGTGGGCCTTGCCGGTGTTGCGGATGTCGAGCACCGGCAGTCGCCGGCCGTCGACCTCGCGCACCTGGCTCGCCACGTGCTGCAACTGCGCCGCGACATCGCCGATGCCCAGGTAGACGATGATGCCGATGCGTCCGGACACGGGCACGGTGAGCTGATCGCCGACCATCTCCGGTGCGCCTTCGAGCAGGATCGCGAATCGGCATTCGGTGGGCGCTGCTTGTTCCGGCACGACCACCTCGAAACGATAACGGCGCTTGCCGTTCGGCGCGATCTCGATCTGCGCCGCTTCCAGCCCGACCCAGGGCCGGCAACTGTCGGCCGCCAAGGCGTCGTCGAATACCGCCGCGCCCTGCGCATCCAGATGCCAGTCGGCGGTCTTCAGGGTGTAGCGGCCGACCGCATTGGAAATGTTGGAGATCTCGACCACGTTGCGATACGTAGTGCCCGGCTTGACCGTGTCTTCGAAGCGCGGCGGCGACACCAGGGCGGAGAAGCCCTGGGCGAAGCTCGGGGCGGCGATCGACGACAGCGCAAGCGCGAGCACCGCGAACGTCAGGGCATGGCGCAGGACAGCGGTACGCATCAGAGGTCTTCCACGTCGATTTCGAAGGAGAAATTGAGTTGTTCGGTACGCACCAGCTTCTGTCCGTCGGCCTGGATGGTCAGGCGGATGGTGTCTTCGAGCAGGCCGGCCGGCATGGCTCCGCTGTAGACCAGGGTGCGTTCGCCGGCGCGCAGGCTGCCCGGCAACAGCCGGCCCTGGGTGGTCCAGGTGGCGGTAATCGGTCCGCTCGCCTGCACCGGCAGGGTCATGTAGACGCGGCCGTTGCGGCCTTGCCACGGCGCCAGGTTCAAGCGCACCCGCACGGTCAGCGCGCCGGACACCGTGGGCCGTTCGCCGCTGCGCGGCGCGACCGAGTCCCACTGCATGCGCAGGGTGTTGGCGGTGACCTGGCTGGCGCTGTCGTCGACGCGGTGAGTACCCGCCAGCGACAGCGCGCTCGCGCAGAACAGGATGCAGGCGGCGATGACGCGCTTCATGGCGCGCTCAAGGTGTAGACCACCTGGCCGGTGTAGGTACCGGAGGCGACGACGGCGTCGTTGGCATAGCGGAAGGTGTGGCAGCTTTCGCGCCAGGTGTTGACCGGAAAACTCGCCAGGGTCTGCGGGCCGCCGGTGAAGGTGCCGGCCAGGATCGGCTGCGCGCCGGTGTCGTTATTGCCGCTGCTGGTCCAGCTGATCTGCGAAAACGGAATGGTGCTGCCGGCGCCGTTGCTGAGGCCCGCCGCCGGCGCGGTCGCGGTGAGGGTCGCGGTGCCGGTGCTGCCGGGCAGACGATAGAAACCGCCGACGTAGATCTGCGCCGGGACGTTGCAGAAGGCGAAGCCGTCGTAAGAGCTGTTGGCCTGAGTGGCGTCGGTGGTCATGACCTGGTCGGCGCCGTTGCCGAGCACCGCCGCGGGCACCGTCACCGAGACTTTGTTGATCGCCCCGCCTCGTCCGGGCGTGCCGCCGCTGGAATAGTTGCCGGTGAACACGCCGTTGCCGACCCGCAGGTAGACCATGCGCGCGCCCGGGGAGATCGTGACCACGAAGGCCTGGGCGGTGTCGAACCAGCCCAGCGCAAGCAGGAGCAGCACCCAGCACGCTGGGCGTAAGGGCAAAACCATGTCGGGCCTCTGAAGTCGGAGCCGTTGCCGCGGGTGCGGGTCGAGCCGGGGCCGCTCCCGCGGGTGCGGGGCGGTCCGGAGCCTTTCCCGCGGCTGCGGATCAAGCCGGAGCCGTTCCCGCAACGCGGGAACGGAATCTCGCAAGGGACGTCCGGCTTGCGGCTTACGGCATCGATGCGGTGTAGGTCACGCGGCTGTTGTTGGCGTTGACACCACCGTAGACGCCAGGGGCGACGACGGCGGCGTTTTTGTATTTGTAGGTCCAGACCGCATCGCGGTTGACCAACTTGCCGGTGCCCGGAGCCACGGTCGACGTGGTGGTCGCGCCATCGGCGAGAGTCGGATGCGCCAACGCCGTCCCCGAGGACAGGACGGACTCGGTGGTTTCGATCTGGCTATAGGAGATGGTGTCGCCGGCGACGCCGTTGCTGAGCGCGCCCAGGGTGGTCGAGGTCAGGGTGATGGTGCCGTTGTTGCCGACCAGCTTGGCGGTGACTTTGCCGTCGTTGAGGTCGCCGGAGGCGGCGGTAGCGGCGATGCCCAGGCCACCGGTACCGACTTGGTTGGCCGGTACGACGAACGCGATCTGGTTTACCACGGTGTTGGTCGTGTAGTCCGCACCGCTGCCGACGCGCAGGAACAGGATCTTGGGAATCGTGATCTGGAAGTCCAGCTTGGCGCTGGCGGTGATCGGGGTACCGGTGCCGGTGGTGTACTGCGACTCGGCTTGGGCGAGCATGGGTACGGCGGCGAGCAGCGAAAGGGCCAAAAGGGACTTCGTGAGCGTTCGCATTATTGAGTTCCAGGGAGGGTCGATAGCGTGCCGGGGCTCCGGGCGCAGGCCATAAAAACGCACAAAGTATGCCAAGGAGTGACATTCGGCATATTGCTTGTTAAGTATACGTAAACAGCATGCGACTGATGTCACACTACTGACGTTCTTCGTCACACCTCGCCCTGCCCGGTCAATCCCGGTCACGCTCTGTACAGGTCGCCGCTTCCGTAGCCGGCTACCGGACGCGGCCGGCTCGAACGCGCACCGCCGCGCCCCGCCGTCGCCCGCCCTGCTATGGATTCGATTGCGTATGGACCCGCCCCACTCCCGACTGGCGTGTTCCGCTTCGTGGCGACGCAGGCTGCCGGCTGGGCGAACGCAGTCGCCTTCGCGCCACCCGCCCTAGGGTCAGCCCGACTGCTGCGGCCCGATCCGGCTGACTAGACTCGTACCGCGACCTCCCGCGCACTGGAGCAGAGCCATGTATCCCTCCGATATTTCCGGCCCC
This sequence comes from Lysobacter antibioticus, assembly GCF_001442535.1. Classification (NCBI taxonomy): domain Bacteria; kingdom Pseudomonadati; phylum Pseudomonadota; class Gammaproteobacteria; order Lysobacterales; family Lysobacteraceae; genus Lysobacter; species Lysobacter antibioticus. The sequence continues at coordinate 2,609,024 of NZ_CP013141.1, forward strand.
TCCCGTCAATGCCTGCCGCCGGCCGAGCCGGTCACCCCGGCGCCGCTCACTCCCGTGCAGCAGCAGGAACTCGCTCAGCGCTACGCCCCGATCCTCTACTTCCATCCCCAGGAAGAAAATTTCCTGCAGGACCCGAACACCTATATCGAGCAATCGACGCTGCGCCAGGAACGCGACTTCTGGGGCGACAAAGAACTGCATGGACTGGGCGAGGTGCCGGCGCGGGAGCTGGCCGACATCGGGCCCGACAACAAGGACGCCGACAGCCAGTTGTTCCTCGACCATCAGAACGAAGAACTCGGCGACGGCGTCCGCGACGGCGACCTCGCCAACAGCAAAAACCTCTATCAGTACGATCCCGAAAGCAACACCATCACCTACCACCTGTTCTATTCCTACAACGACGGCCCGCCCGGCCTCGGCGACGTGCAGAACCACGAAGGCGACTGGGAAAAGATCACTGTGCAGCTCGACGATCAATATCAGCCGACCGCGGTGCGCTACAGCGCCCACGGCGGCCTGAACGCCGAGCGTTCATGGGCGGACACGCCGAAGGAAGACGGCCGCCCGGTGTCCTACGTCGGCCAGGGCTCGCATGCGAATTTCCCCGAGACCGGCTCCTGGGAAACCAAGGCACCCGGCATCGACGACTCGGCCAAGAGCGGCGGCGTACGCTTCGACCTGGCCGGCCAGCCGGCGGTCGATGTGACCACGCAGGAATGGTATGGCGGCCACGTGCTGTGGGGCGAACGCGGCAGCGGCCAGGAACTGGGCATCGCCGAGACCACCGGCCCGACCGGACCGTCAGCGGACAAGGGACCGATCGTGGCCGGCGACGCCGATCCGTCGCTGCAGCCCAACGACGAGACACCGGGCTTCCCGTTCTATGGGCCTTATCCGCCGTTCGTGTTTCCGCCCTGAGCGTGGTGATGGCAGGAGCGACATGATCTGCAGGCTGAAGCAATGCAGTGCCGCGCCCTCCATGTAGGAGCGGCGCGAGCCGCGACTGCGTCGCTTCGGTTTCGCAGCGCATCGCTCAAGCAAGATCCAGATCCAGATCCAGATCCAGATCAAACGCTAAGAGCTTCCGCCACTAAAGCGGCGGGTTACTTTCTTTTGTCATAAGCAACAAAAGAAAGCTAACCAAAGAAAAATGCTTTCTTTTGAATCACAAGCCCGCACGAGCGATGCCAACGCAGGGCTTTTTCATACGGGACATCCCTGTCCCGATGAAAAACGGCGCGCATCCCTGCGCGCCGCCCTCCGGGTCTTCTATGACCGTCGCGAGGTCGAGACGACGCACAGCGACGGCGACGACAATGGCAAAGGCAAAGGCAAAGGCAACGGAAGTTTTTCGTTGCCTTTGCCTTTGCCTTTGCCGTGAAAGCTTGGCGCAGTACCGAACTTGCGAGAACACCAGGAGACCCGGAGGGCGCCGCACAGGACGTGCGGCGTTTTCCGATAAGACAAGGATGTCTTATCGGAAAATCCCGGCGCGCGCATCGAACTCGCAGGGGAGCTTCGTCAAGGAAAGCCCTTTTCTTTGGTTATCTTTGACCGAAGGGAATCCAGACGGACTTTTGGGCTTAGCAAAAGAAAGTAACCCGGCCGCGTCAGCGGACGGAAGCTCTGTTCTTGCTGTTTTAGGTGCAATTGCTTCACCGTCTTTCGGCCACAGACGCCGCAGCGGAATAAAACACGGTCGCGGCTTGCAACCGAAGAAAATCCCTGTGGCCGCCGCCCCTACTCTCGCGAAACCACACCGCTTCGATAGACGACACCGACGTTGCGATGACTGCGCATCCCGCGGTCGCGGCTCGCGCCGCTCCTACCCTGAGGGCACCCGGCGCGATGACGCGGGCACCAACCAACCCGTGCCACCGACAGCCCCCTCAACGACGTATCTCGAACCCCGGATTCTCATTGAGCGACCCGTCCGCCTCCAGCACCGCGTAGCGCTCGCCATCGGGATGAAACACCACCGGAATCGGCTCCAGGAACAGCGGCCGCCGAACGAAACGCAGTTCCCAACGAAAGTGCTCCAAGGTCGTCAACGCGTCCAGTTGCTCGCGGGTCAGCCCTGCGCGCAAGGCCACGGCGCTGGCCTGCTCGGTTCCGTTGCGTCGTTCGCGTGTGGTCATCGGGTACCGCTCCTTCGAGAATGCCGCGTTGCGCTCTCGCCATGATCTTGCAACGGCATGCGAATGTCACCCGAGCGGCCACGGCCCGCGGGATTCTTCAGTGCCGACGCTCGACGACGAACCGATCCACCGCCGCCGATGCTCCCCATCGCGGCGGCACGCCCATGCCGATCCGTATGCCCCTATCCGCAGCCGTCCCCGCCGCACCAGCCATTTCGCCTGCATCGTTTCCAGGAATACACGCCGCCCATCACAATATCGAGCGATGCCCGGCATTTCGCCCGAACCCCGCACAGGCAAACGCGGTCGACATCGCGAGCGCTCCCGCAACCGACATGCGGCGCATTCCTCGCCATGCATTCCATTCGCCGCGGTGCGGTGCCGCGCCGAGTCGTCACACATGCGCGCAGCAACAAGATGAATGCGGCGTCCGAAGCCATCCGACCACGCCGTCGTGCGAACGAGCGCGCAGCTTTGCGCAATGCAGCTTGTTCGCTTTCGATCCGACGCCTACACTCCGCCGGCCACAGGTGTCCTGCCGCCGTACCGGCGAGCAGGGTGAAACGGGAAGCCGGTGCGAGTCGACAGACTCCATTCCGGCGCTGCCCCCGCAACGGTAGGCGAGAACACCCGACTCAATACCACTGCGATTTCGCGGGAAGGTGTCGGGGTGATGCGGATCGCTCCGCATCGCTCGCAAGCCCGGAGACCGGCCAGTGGCGGGCATCGCATGCGATGCCGTCCTCGGGTGTTGCGGTGGGCAACCGGACGGGCTGGCTCGACGCGGATGTCCGTTGCGTGGAACCGACTTGTCTTGCTCCGCAATCCCCGTCACGCGGGTGAGCGACACGGAGCCGAAACAATGAACGATATGAATCGCGTCGCGACCGAAGTCGCGACGGTCAAGCTGCTGATCGACGGTACCTTCGTCGAATCCCGATCCGAACAATGGCGCGATGTCGTCAACCCCGCTACGCAGACAGTGCTGGCGCGGGTGCCGTTCGCCACCGCCGACGAAGTCGACGCCGCGGTGCGTTCGGCGCAACAGGCCTTCAAGAGCTGGCGCAAGACCCCGATCGGCGCGCGCGCGCGCATCTTCCTCAAATACCAGCAACTGATCCGCGAGCACATGGGCGAGCTCGCCGCGATCCTCACCGCCGAACAAGGCAAGACCCTGGCCGATGCCGAAGGCGACGTCTTCCGCGGCCTGGAAGTGGTCGAGCACGCCGCGGCGATCGGCAACCTGCAACTCGGCGAGTTAGCCAACAACGTCGCCGGCGGCGTCGACACCTACACCCTGCTGCAGCCGCTCGGCGTGTGCGCCGGCATCACCCCGTTCAACTTCCCGGCGATGATTCCCCTGTGGATGTTCCCGATGGCCATCGCCACCGGCAACACCTTCGTGCTCAAGCCGTCGGAACAAGATCCGCTGGTGACGATGCGCCTGGTCGAACTGGCGCTGCAAGCCGGAGTGCCCAAGGGCGTGCTCAACGTCGTGCACGGCGGCGAAGACGTGGTCAATGCGATCTGCGACCACCCGGACATCAAGGCCGTGTCCTTCGTCGGTTCGACCAAGGTCGGCACCCATGTCTACCACCGCGCTTCGCTGGCGGGCAAGCGCGTGCAGTGCATGATGGGCGCGAAGAACCATGCGGTGGTGCTGCCCGACGCCAACAAGGAGCAAACCCTCAACGCCCTCGCCGGCGCCGCATTCGGCGCCGCCGGGCAACGCTGCATGGCCGCCTCCACCGCGGTGCTGGTCGGCGAAGCGCAAGCCTGGATTCCGGAACTGGTCGCCAAGGCGCGCACGCTCAAGGTCAATGCCGGCACCGAGCCCGGCACCGACGTCGGCCCGGTGATTTCCTGCGCCGCGCGCGAACGCGTCGAAAGCCTGATCGCCGCCGGCGTCGAGCAAGGCGCAAGGCTCGAACTCGACGGCCGCAAGCCCTCCGTGCCGGGCTTCGAGCGCGGCAACTTCGTCGGCCCGACGATCTTCTCCGGAGTCGAGCCCGGCATGCGCATCTACGACGAGGAAATCTTCGGCCCGGTGCTGATCGTGCTCGCCGCCGACACCCTGGAGGCCGCGATCGAACTGATCAACGCCAACCCCAACGGCAACGGCACCGCGCTGTTCACCCAGTCCGGCGCCGCCGCACGCCGCTTCCAGGAAGACATCGACGTCGGCCAGGTCGGCATCAACGTGCCGATCCCGGTGCCGGTGCCGTTGTTCTCGTTCACCGGCTCGCGCGCGTCCAAGCTCGGCGACCTCGGCCCTTACGGCAAGCAAGTGGTGATGTTCTACACCCAGACCAAGACGGTCACCGCGCGTTGGTTCGACGACGACACGCTCGGCCACGGCGTCAACACCACGATCAGTCTAAAGTGATGGCCGCCGTCATGAACCTGCAGGCGGTCAATCCACCGCCATCGCAGCTCGGCGAAGACCAGCTCGCCTTCCGCGAGGCCGCGCGCGATTTCGCCCTGGCCGAACTGGCGCCGCATGCGGCGCACTGGGACGCGCAAGGCATCTTCCCGCGCGAGGCCATCGGCAAAGCCGGCGAACTCGGTTTCTGCGGCTTGTACGTGGACGACGCCGCCGGCGGCTCGGGTCTGACCCGGCTCGATGCGGTGGTCGTGTTCGAGGAGCTGGCCGCGCTCGATCCGTCCACGGCGGCGTTCATCAGCATCCACAACATGGCGACCTGGATGTTGACCGCGCACGCCTCGCCGGCCGTACGCGACCTCTGGGGGCCTCGGCTCGCTTCCGGCGAATGCCTGGCCTCGTACTGCCTGACCGAACCCGGCGCCGGTTCCGATGCCGCCTCCCTGCGCACCCGCGCCGAACGCGATGGCGATCATTACCTGATCAACGGCGCCAAGGCCTTCATTTCAGGGGCCGGCGCCACCGACATGCTGGTGGTGATGGCGCGCACCGGCGGCGACGGCGCACGCGGCATCAGCGCCTTCGCGGTGCCCGCCGACAGCGCCGGCATCGCCTATGGGCGCAAGGAAGAAAAGCTCGGCTGGAACAGCCAGCCCACGCGCGCGGTGGTGTTCGACAACGTGCGCGTGCCGGCGGCGCACCTGCTCGCCGGCGAAGGCGATGGCTTCAAGATCGCCATGAAGGGCCTGGACGGCGGCCGCCTCAACATCGCTGCCTGCTCGCTCGGAGCGGCCCAGGGCGCACTCGACGCCGCACGTCGTTACCTGGGCGAACGGCGCCAGTTCGGCAAACCGCTCGCCGAGTTCCAGGCGTTGCAGTTCAAGCTCGCCGACATGGCCACGCAACTGGTCGCGGCGCGGCAGATGGTGCACACCGCGGCGCGCAAGCTCGATGCCGGCAGCGCCGACGCCATCGTCTGGTGCGCGATGGCCAAGCGCTTCGCCACCGATGCCGGCTTCGCGATCTGCAACGAGGCCCTGCAGATCCACGGCGGCTACGGCTACATGCGCGAATACCCGATCGAGCGCCTGCTGCGCGACTGCCGCGTGCACCAGATCCTGGAAGGCACCAACGAAATCATGCGCGTGATCATCGCGCGCCATCTGTTGAACACCGAAGAGGAATTGCGATGAGTCGCGCCGACAAGCAGCACACCGGAAAGGTCTATGACGGACTGAAGCTGGACATCGACGGCCACACCGCCGTCGTCACCCTGAGCAACCCGCCCGCCAACACCTGGACCCGCGACAGCCTGGCCGCCTTGCGCGAGTTGGTGCGCGACCTCGACGCCGACCGCGAGGTCTACGCCCTGGTCGTCACCGGCGAAGGCGAGAAATTCTTCTCCGCCGGCGCCGACCTCAAGCAATTTGCCGAGGGCGACAAGGCGCTCGCACGCGAGGCCGCGCGTCGTTTCGGCGAAGCCTTCGAGACCCTCAGTGCGTTCCGCGGCGTGTCGATCGCCGCGATCAACGGCTATGCCATGGGCGGCGGACTGGAATGCGCGCTGGCCTGCGATCTGCGCATCGTCGAGGAACAGGCCCAGCTCGCCCTGCCCGAAGCCACCGTCGGCCTGCTGCCCTGCGCCGGCGGCACCCAGCACCTGCCGCGCCTGGTCGGCGAGGGCTGGGCCAAGCGGATGATGCTGCTCGGCGAACGCGTCGATGCCGCGACCGCCCTGCGCATCGGCCTGGTCGAGGAAGTGGTCGGCAAGGGCGAGGCCAAGGCGCGCGCACTGCAGTGGGCCAAGCAGGCCGAGAAGCAGAGCCCCACCAGCGTCGCCGCCTGCAAGGCTTTGATCCAGGCCACCCGCAGCCAGAGCCACGACACCGCCCTGGTGCGCGAGCGCGAGGCCTTCGTCGATCTGTTCGACAGCGCCGACCAGACCGAGGGCGTGCTCGCCTTCCTGGAAAAGCGCGCCCCGCAATGGAAGAACGCATGAACGCCGTGCTCGAGAACGAAGCCGTCGTCGCCCCGGTCCTGTTCGAGGAACGCGGCACCGCCAACGGGCGTCGCATCGGCTTCGCCACCTTGAACGCGGCAGCTACCTTGAACGGCCTGTCGCTGAGCATGGCCGGGCTGCTCGACGCGCAGCTGCTGGCCTGGGCCCAGGACGAAGCCGTCGCCGTCGTCGTGCTGCAAGGCGCGGGCGAGAAAGCCTTCTGCGCCGGCGGCGACCTGCACGGGCTGTATCGCGGCATGCTGGAGCATCGCGCCAGCGGCAGCCGCGACATTCGCGACAACGTCCACGCACGCGAGTTCTTCGAGACCGAGTACCGGCTCGACCACCGCATCCACACCTACCCCAAGCCGCTGTTGTGCTGGGGCCATGGCATCGTCATGGGCGGCGGCATCGGCCTGATGGCCGGCGCCAGCCACCGCGTGGTCAGCGAGCGCTCGAAGCTGGCGTTTCCGGAAATCACCGTCGGCCTGTACCCGGACGTCGGCGGCAGTTGGTTGTTGAACCGGGTGCCGCAACGCGCGGGCTTGTTCCTGGCCTTGACCGGCGCCGCGCTCAACGCCGGCGACGCGATCCATGCCGGTCTCGCCGATCACTACCTGGCGGAAGCGCAACGCGAAACGTTGTACGCCGCTCTCGCCGCGGTGAACTGGACCGACGACGGCGACGATGCGCGCCGGCTCAGCGCTGTACTGAAAGGTTGCGCCGAACCCGCCCCACCCGGCCCCTTGCAACAACACGCCGCGGCGATCGCCGCGGCCTGCGCGCACGACGATCTGTCCGCGGTAGTCGAAGCCATCGCCGCGCTCGACAGCGACGACGCCTGGCTGCAGAACGCGCGCAAGACCCTCGCCGCCGGGTCGCCCGGCTCGGCCCGGCTCGGTTACGAGTTGCAGCGCCGCGCCGCCGGGTTATCGCTCGCCGACACTTTCCGCCTCGAATACACCGCGTCTTTGCATTGCGCCGCGCACGGCGATTTCGCCGAGGGCATACGCGCTCTGTTGATCGACAAGGACCGCACGCCGCGTTGGAACCCCGCCCGCCTGGCCGAGGCCACGCCGGCCTGGGCCGAAACCTTCTTCAGCGCCCCCTGGCCGACGCAGGCGCACCCGCTCGCCGACCTGGGCGCCACCACGGAGACCGCCGCATGAGCCGCATCGCTTTCATCGGCCTGGGCAACATGGGCGGGCCGATGGCCGCCAACCTGCTCAAGGCCGGCCACAGCCTGCGCGTGTTCGATCTCGCGCCGGCCCTCGTCGCCGGCGCGGTCGTGGCCGGCGCCCATGCCGCCATCGACGCGGCCGATGCCGTGGTCGATGCCGAGGTGGTGATCTCGATGCTGCCGGCCAGCCGCCACGTCGAAGGCCTCTACCTCGGCGATGCCGGCCTGCTCGCGCAGATGCCGGCGGGCGCGTTGGTGATCGATTGCAGCACCATCGCCCCGGCCTCGGCGCAGAAAGTCGCCGCGGCCGCGACGGCGCGCGGCCTGCAGATGATCGATGCGCCGGTGTCCGGCGGCACCGCCGGCGCCGCCGCCGGCACTCTGACCTTCATCGTCGGCGGCGAAGCCTCGGCGCTGGAACGCGCACGCCCGCTGTTGCAGGCCATGGGCAAGAACATCTTCCACGTCGGCGCCAGCGGCGCCGGTCAGGTCGCCAAGCTGTGCAATAACATGGCGCTCGGCGTGATCATGGCCGCGACCGGCGAAGCCCTGGCGCTCGGCAGTGCGCACGGGCTCGACCCGAAAGTGCTGTCGCAGATGATGGCGGTCAGCACCAGCCGCAGTTGGGCCACAGAAGTCTGCAATCCGTGGCCGGGGGTGCTGGAAAATGCGCCGGCCTCGCGCGGCTACAGCGGCGGCTTCGGCAACGACCTGATGCTCAAGGACCTCGGCCTGGCCGCGGAAGCGGCGATGAGCACCGGCGCCTCGATCCCGCTCGGCGAACTCGCGCGCAATCTGTACGCGATGAACAGCCGCGCCGGCCACGGCGGCCTGGACTTCTCCAGCGTGGTCAAGCTGGTGGCGAAAGACCTGTGAACGCGGGGCGGGTCGGCGGCGGCGATGGAGATTGCGCCGCCGCGCCGTAGCCGGACCCGGTTTACTGACCGCCCGTAGCGGTTACTCGACGATCCGCTGCAGGTTGCCGGAGAAGCTGGCGCGGTCTCGGTCCTCGGTCAGCGAGTACAGGCCGTAGCGCTTGTTCAAGCGCGCGCCGTTGTCGCGGATGCCCGGCGACCAGGCGAAATCGGCGCGGCTGCGGCTGGAACGCTGCCGCGCCAGGTCGAACGGAACCGACAGATACAGGCCACGGTCGAAACCGCCGTCGCCGGGCTGGCGCGGCGAATACTCGGTGAAGGTCACATAGGCGCCCATGCGCACGCCGTTGTTGAACTGGCGCGAGACGTCGACGGTCGCGCCCCAGTCGCGCGCCAGATACCGCCCGGCGCTGACCTTCAGGCTGATGTCCTTGTATCCGGTATCGACATAGGCGCTGAGGTGGCCGGTGACGGTGTGATAGCGGCGGAACGAGAAATCCTGGTCGAAGCTGCGCTGGCGCACCCAGTTGACGTCGGCGCCGATTGCCCAGCGCTGGCCGAACGGCCGATACAACGTCTCGACGCCGGCGCCGCCGTACATGCTTTCGAGCATGCCGACATACGCCATGCCATACCAGTCGGCGCCCAGCGAGCCGGCCGCGGTCAACTGCAGTTGCGGCATGGTCACCCGCGAGGACGTCACGTACTCGCGCACGTCGCTGCGCACACGCGGCAGGATCGTGACCGGGCCGCCGTCGTAGCGGTCGTAGTTGTCGGCGATCAGGGCCTCGATGCGGCCGCTCAACCACAGGTTCGACGCGAACCGGTAGTCGGCGTCGTAAGCCATGCCGATCTTGTACAAGGCGGCGGTGTCGGGCGCGCCGAGTTCGTGACCGATGCTGAGGCCGAATCCGCCGTCGTAACGGTCCAGCGGCGCCCGATACAACAACTCTTCGCGACGCGCCGGCGGGCGGTTGCGTTCGACCCCGAGGCGGAAGGTCTTGAGGTCGGCCTCGCCATCGAGCAGTTCGCCGAAGCGTTTGCGCTGCACGCTGGTTTCGACCACTTCCATGCCGGCGCGGGTCGAGACCAGGGTGTACCAGTCGACCGAGGCATCGACTTGGTTATCGAGAATGCGCGCGGTGCGGCCTAACCCCTTCGCCGAATGCCGATAGCGGGTCTGCTCGCCGGTGACGAACAATTCGCTGCCGCGGCGAGAGATCTTGCTGACCCTCACGCCGGCATTGTCGTACAGCTCGCGGCTGACCTGCTCCCAGTCGACCTGCTCGGGCGCGGTCGGCTCGGGCCACGTCTGGGTCGTTGAAGTCTGTGTCGTCGTGGTCTGCGGCAAGCCGGCTTGCGGCGTTGCCTTGGATTCGTCCTTCGCCGCCAGCAGCGCAAGACCCGTGGGCCGCGTCGATGGCGGCGACGGAGCGGTACCCGCCGCCACGACCGCCCCCGAAGCCAGCGCAGTCGTAGCCCCCTGCCCCGCGGAAGCCACTGCCGATGCTACCGGCGCGACCAGATCCGGCGCCGCCACCATCGTCGGAATCGCCGGCGCATCGTCGTATCGACGCGCCACCGGCGGCGGGTCCTTGGCCTTGATCGGTTCGGCGAGACGGGCGGCGTTGGTGTGCAGGGTCAGGGCGAACGAGGCGGTATTGCCGCGCTGCAGGCCCAGGCTCAGGTCGAGATGGCGATTCGGTCGATAGACCACGCCGACGTTGAACGGCGAGCTCTGCTTGATGCGGCGCGCCCCGGGCTCATGCCGGTAGTCGTTGCCGTCGTACTCGAGCTTCACTTCCCAGGGCTTGCCGGCCGGGCGATAGGCCACGCCGCCGAACACCGCCGCACGGCCGTGGAAGTAACGCGGCCGGTCGAACTGATAGCGGGCGTCGGAAAAACCGCTGCGCGACGGGCGCAGATCGAAGCGATCGTCGAGCGCCGACAAGGGATTGGCCAGGTTGCCGCGCGCGCCCAGATTGCCCCAGGCGACGCCGAGGCTGGCGTCGACCGGTCCGAAGCGCTTGTTGGCGACCACATACTCGCTGGAAAAATAGCGCTTGCCGGCGATGTCGCGCGCACCGACCGCCACCTCCGGCAGGTACCGGCTCTCGCGGCTCAGACGGATCTTGGCGTCGAAGGCCTTGGCCGAGTTCGAACGGCCGCCGTCCGCGACCGGCGCGGCGTCGTTGTCGAAACGGGTGTAGCGGAAGGTACCTTCCAGCCACGACAAGGGCTGGGCGGTGAAGTTGTAGCGCGCATACGGCTCGACCCGGCTCACCGAGAGCGCGAGTTCGCCTTCGTCGGCCATGCGCGCGGTCGGCGTCTGCCACAGGCCGGCGCCGCCGAAGTCGCCCTGGGTCGGCGCCTGATCGCCGGCATGGGCGAAGCGCGCGGCCAGCGTGGCGACGACCAACAGCGCGATCTGGCTGTGGCGCGGAGGCGGTCGGCCGGTATTCAGAACGGCCTCGCATCGCGAGCGACGTCGTCGGCGGCCACCGCGTCGGACTTGGCCTCGGCCTTGAGCGCGGCGGCGTCCGCTTCGGGCAAGGGTTGAGTGGCCAGGAATTCGGCGTATTCGCGATTGAGGTCGGGCGCGATCCGTCGCACACGCCGGTCATCGATCGGCACGTAGATCGTCGTGCCCGGCGCCAGGCGCAGGGGCTCGCCGCGATTCCACAGGGCGATGCCATACTCGCTCACCCGTCCGCCGGCTTGAACCAGATAAACCCGATCGCGGTCGGCTTCGGCCGCCGCCGGGCAATCGCCGAGATAGTCGCGGACACCGCGCCAACTCGCATACGGCAGCACGCAATCCTTGCCGACCGCGCCGACGATGCGAACGTCTTTCGGCAACTCCGGATAATGCAGGCGGTCGCCGTCGGCGAGCGGCGCATTGTTCGCGCGATCTTTTTCCAGCGCCTTCAATTCGAGCGAGACGATGCGACGTCCGGTCGCCGGCATCGCCCGCACGCCGGCGGTCATGCGTTCGGCGAGCGCCAGCAGCCCCTCGTCATTGCGCGCGCTCGCCTCGGCGATCACTTGCGACAGATCGAACACGATGCCGGTCTTGAAACGGCGCTGCGCTTCGACCAAGCCCGGACGCAGCCAGGCCGCGCCGGCCACATAGGCCTGCGGCCGTACCCCCGCCGCGAGTACCGCATCGCGCAAACGCGCCCGGCCCGGGTACACCTGCCCGCCGGGACGCTCGACCGCACCGCTCACCGCGACCCGCGTCTGCGCGACGGCCGAAGCGCTGCACAGCCCGATCGACAACAGCGCCGCCAGCGCGAGTCGGGCAGCGTGAGCGCCGGCAAACGCGCGGGCGAGCATGGGCGTCCGAAGGAATCGGCCGCCCACGAGCGCTGCATTGGTGCTGCGATTACCCATCCGCTCGATCGCCTTGCTGCTCAGACCTGCCGGCTCAGCGCTCGAGCAGGTCCTGCGTGTTCGCGGAGTTGTTGAGGATGTTGGAGAACGGCAACAACTGGTTGACGAAGCGGTTCCAACGCGTCACCCCGGCCGGCCCGACGAACACCACGTCGCCGGCCCGCACCGTGAACTGGCTGGCCAAGGCGTACGACGCCGGCGACTTGGCGCTGAGGTGATAGATCTTGGCCGGCTGCTTCTGCATGTCCTCGACGCCGCGGATGACGTAGACCGCATCGCCCTTGGCGGTCAACGGATTGAGGCCGCCGGTGCGCCCGAGCGCCTGCGACAGGGTCATGTCGCTGGTCTTGAAGTTGATCGCCATCGGCCGGATCACTTCGCCGACCACATAGACTTCCTTGCGGTCGTTGTACGGCAGATAGATGTGGTCGCCGGCCCTCAGATAAATGTCGGGCGCGATCTGCTTGCCGCGATTGAGCGCGTCCAGATCGATCCGGTAGTGCTGGCCCGCGCGCGTCAGCACCAGGCCGGACAGGTCCGCGCGCAAGGGGTCGATGGTGGCGCTGCCGATCGCCTGCGACAGGGTCAGCGGCGTGGCGGTGATCGACTGGCGCTCGGTCTTCACGAACGCGCCCTGCAGGGTCACGCGTTGGCTGCCGTAATCGATGATGCTGACGTCGACCTGCGGGCTTTCGATCACCTGGGCGATCTTCGCGGTGATCAAGGTGCGCAGTTCGTCGATGGTCTTGCCCTGCGCCTGCAGGGAGCCGATGTAGGGATAGAACAGGGTGCCGTCGGGCCCGACCATGCGGCCATTGGCGGCAGTCTGCTGCTGAGTGCCGGCCGGCGAGGTCAGTTCGGGGTGGTCCCAGATGGTGATGTACAGCGTGTCGCCGGCACCGATGCGGTAGGGCTCGGGCTTGTAGCCCAGCAACTCCGCCGGCACTTCCGCGGCCGGCGCGTCGGCCTTGTCCATCGCCAGCAGCTTCGGCGTGATCGGCACGATCTCGACGTGGTCCTCGTCGATGGACGCGTCGCTCACGAACTGCTTCGGGCTCATGTGTTGGCCCGGGGCCCACATGCAGCCGTTGAGTCCGACGACGGCGGCGGCGATCGCCACCCAGCCAGAAAGCTTTCTCATATGCGATTCAGTCTCTCGATGTCGCGAGCGCGGATACCGCGCCGGACGGGTTCGTACATCGGCCTGTCGATGGACGGCCGACTTCATGGATGTCGATGGGTCGTTGAGTCGGCCGGTGCCGACGTGGCCGCGTCAGAGAACCTTGCCGGCTCGATTAACGCGATGGCCGCCGGCACGCGCACCCGGTTCGGGTTGCGGCGCTGCGACGGACGGAGGGCCCGGGCGATCCGGCGCGGCCCAATGCGTTGCGGAAGGCGAAGCCAGGGGCGCGGTCCGGTGGATCGGCGCGGTGGCCTGCGGCAACAAGGGCGAGGTACTTCATGAGACGTGGGCTCCTAGCGGATACGATCGTTAGCAGTGCAGTCCCCTGTCCGAAGTATAGCGACAGCGCGCGGCGATTGGCCCCTCGCCGTTCACGCGCATTCGGGCAAACGGTACCTGATCACGTTTTTCGCGAGCGCGCGATACGGCGCGAAGCGGCCGCAACGCTTGCAGCAAGGCCTTGCGAGCCTTGCGCATACGCCATATCGCAGCGGCCATGTTCAGCGAAGGCTTAAGTTTCGCGTTGCGATACGTGACCGCATCGCCGATCCTCCATCGCCGATGCGGTGCCCGTTGCATAGGCATGACATCGCCGAAGAGCGGCTTCGCATGCAAGCGCCGTCGACCGATTCGTCGTCGACGATGGCGTATCGACGGCAACGCAATGCAGATAACGCAATGCGGATAAATCCAAATTCGTCAAAATATTTCGTTAAAACACCGTATCGCGAAGCGAATCCGTTGCGGGCGTGCGCAATCGCCAAGTGACTCGCGTCACGTCTTTGAAGTCGCGGGCTTGCTTCGTGTTGACCCTGCAAGAATCAGCTCTTACATTCCGCACCGTCACTTTCGGCGCACTGCAACATGTTGCGTGTGCCGAGTCGCCGACGGCACGGAGCCGGACGAAAGGCCCGAACGACCGCATCATCGGGCCTGTTGATTCTGCAGCCGCCGGCATCGCGCACGCGAGGTCGAAAACTTTCCCGGGCCGTTCCGATGCCCATCCAAGGTGAGACCTACAGCACGTGTTCAACCGGGTTTTGATGGTCTGCATCGGCAACATCTGCCGAAGTCCGACCGCTGAAGTACTACTGCGGCACCGCCTGCAAGGCAAGAACATCGTCGTCGAGTCGGCGGGCCTGGCCGCGGTGGTCGGCCATCCGATCGACGCCACCGCGCAAGTCCTGCTCAACGAGCACGGCTTGAACGGCGAGTCGCACGTGGCGCGGCAGATCGATCGCGCCATGATCGATTCGGCCGACCTGATCCTGGCGATGGAGCGCAAACACCTAAACGCGCTGCTGCAGTTGGCGCCGCACGCACGTGGCAAGACCTACCTGCTGGGCAAATGGCAGGACGACACCGCGGTTCCGGACCCGTACCGGCAACCGCGCAGCGCTTTCGAACAGGCCTATCAGCTGATCAACTCAGGGGTGAGTAGCTGGGCGGCCCATCTTTGACATAACACGATCCACTCTTCAGCAGGTCTCACCCCAATGTCGAAAACATCCGCGGCTCCTGGTCCGTCTCAGGACGATAACGATGAGATCGATCTGGCCGCGCTACTCGGCACGCTAATCGACCACAAGTGGCTGATCGCCACCGTCACCGCGGCCGGTTTCGCCCTCAGCGTCGCCTATGCCCTGCTCGCCGCGCCTGTGTACCAGGCCAACGCGATGATCCAGGTCGAATCCAATACCCCGACCCTGCCCGGCCTCAATGCGGTCTCGCAGGTGCTGACCGACTCGGCGCCGCAGGCGGTCACCGAGATCGCGCTGCTGACTTCGCGCGCGGTGGTCGGCAAGGCGGTCGAAGACCTCAAGCTCGACGTGCAGGTCGAGCCCAGGCAGTTTCCGCTGATCGGCGGCGTGCTTGCGCGCCGCTTCATCCCGTCCGCGCCCGGCGAAGTCGCTTCGCCCTGGTTCGGCCTGAGCAGCTACGGCTGGGGCGGCGAGCGCCTCGACGTGTTCCAGTTCGAGGTCTCCAACGAGTTGCTCGGCCTGCCGCTGACCCTGGTCGCCGACAACGCCGGCGCGTACCGCTTGTACGACGAAGACGACACCCTGTTGCTGACCGGCAAGGTCGGCGAGCCCGCCGCCGGCGGCGGCGTCAAGCTGCAGATCAAGGAGATGGCGGCCAACCCGGGCATGCGTTTCGACCTGGTCAAGCTGCCGAGCCTGGCGATCATCACCGCCCTGCAGAAGAACCTGACCGCGACCGAGCGCGCCAAGGACTCGGGCATCATCCAGCTGAGCTACCTGCTCGGCGATCCGGGCCAGGCCGCCGCGACCCTCGACGCCATCACCCGCCAATACACGCGCCAGAACGTCGAGCGCAATTCCGCCGAAGCCGCCAACAGCCTGGAATTCGTCAAGGGCCAGTTGCCGAACGTGCGCCGCGACCTGGAAAAGGCCGAGCAGGCGCTCAACGCCTATCAATCGCAAGCGCATACCGTCGACATCACGGTCGAGACCAAATCCTATCTCGACCAGATCGTCGCCCTCGACAACAGCCTCTCGCAGCTGAAGATGCAGCAGGCCGAAGTCAGCCGCCGCTACACCCCCAAGCATCCGGCCTACCGGGCCCTGCTGGAGCAGCTCGGCGAGATCGAAGCGCGCAAGAAGGAGCTGAGCGACCGCATCAGCGCCCTGCCCGAAACCCAGCAGGAAGTACTGCGCCTGACCCGCGACATGCAGGTCAGCACCCTCACCTATACCAACCTGCTCAACCAGGCGCAGCAGCTCGACATCGCGCGCGCCGGCACGGTCGGCAACGCCCGCGTCATCGACCCTTCGGTGGTCGACGTCAACGAGCCGGTCAAGCCCAAGCGCCTGCAGTTGGTGCTGATCGGCACCTTCCTCGGCGCATTCGCGGCGATCGGCTGGGTGCTGGTGCGGCAGATGCTCAACCGCGGCGTCGAGGATGCCAAGGAAATCGAACAGCTGGGCCTGCCGGTCTACGCCGCGATTCCGATGAGCCAGTACCAGCGCGACCACGAAAGCCTCGGCAAGCAGTTGCGCAGCAACGGCAAGCGCCACGACAAGCCGCACCTGTTGTCGCTGGACGCGCCCAACGACCTGGCGATCGAAGCCATGCGCAGCCTGCGCACCGGCCTGCACTTCGCCATGATGGAGGCCAAGAACAACATCCTGATGATCTGCGGTTCGGGACCGAGCGCCGGCAAGACCTTCGTCTCGACCAACCTGGCCACCGTCATCAGCCAGGGCGGCCAGCGCGTGTTGCTGATCGACGCCGACCTGCGCCGCGGCACCCTGCATCGGGTCATGGGCCACACCAACCAGAACGGCCTGTCCGATCTGCTGGTCGGCCGCGTCGACGTCGCCGGCGCGACGCGCCATTCGACCATCCCCGGCCTGGACTTCATTCCGCGCGGACAGGTGCCTCCGAATCCGTCCGAACTGTTGATGCACCCGAACTTCGCCACCCTGTTGAAGACGGTGTCGCAGCGCTACGACCTGGTGGTCATCGACACCCCGCCGATCCTGGCGGTGACCGACGCGGCGATCATCGGCCGCTACGCCGGCACCAGCCTGCTGGTCGCGCGTTTCGGCTTCAACTCCGCCAAGGAACTGGCGCTCGCCAAGCAGCGCTTCGAGCAGAACGGTATCGAGCTCAGAGGCGCCATTCTCAATGCGGTCGAGAAGCGCCATGACAGCACCTACGCCTACGGTTACGAATACCAGCCGATACCGGAACGCTGATCGGCGGCCCGCTGCGCAAGGTTCGCCCCGGCGCAGCGAAAGCCGAAGATGCGCCGCTCCGCGCTCGCTGCGACCGGATCTTGCGAATGCCATCGGTTTCGCGAATGCCATCGCAGGCGCGATGCGATCCGGATCAAGCACGGCATTCGATCGCCGTACATATGCACGGCGCGCTTTCGCTTATGCCCAAGCGCTATTTGGATCCACCGACCACTGCGGCACAGTCGCAATGTCGGCGCAGTTCGATGCATGGCGAACGTTTCCGCTCATTCGCCGCAGCGATGACATTGCAGCGTCATGCAAGCGGAGCAGCCTGTCGGCGCTGCGGGATCGCCGCACGAATCCGTACCGCGGCTCGCGCACGGAGCGCATGCGGACAGCCGACCGACCGCGGCGATGGAACATCGGAGCCGGCGCGGCCCGCCACCGCGAAACCCAGTTGCCGGATCCGAAAAAAGCGCTTTTCCCGAGGAAAACGACGATACGAAAAGCGACGGCAACGCATGGACACTTTTTGGCCATTGGATATTTTTACGCAAGACATAAGCAATGCGTAACCGCGCATCGCAGTTCGCATGCGAAGCACGACCCAGAACGGAATCACGCTCGCTCACTCGCCGCGAATGCGAACGACAAATGAACGAAACATGAGATTCGCTCGCGACGGGACCACGTCACCGTGAAAGCCCTTACAGATTCACAGTATTTCCTGAACTCGAGATGGCAACCTAGGCGCACGTATGCAGCTCACCGTGTAGTACACAGGCAAGCAGTCGCGCACGAGCACGCATGCAACCGGACGCCGCCGCAGGCAGGCGATCCCAGCGACATGCGATGCACAGCGCATCTGCACCCACGGCCGCCGGACATGTCGATCAGTCATTCCATTTTTGTTTTTGAAAACCATTATTCGAATCGACCGGCATCGACCGGTCGCGGCATCGCGAACAACCGCAAGAACAACTAGAAACGCCAAAGGGACGATCACCGTGGGGGGCGGCGATTGTCGGCCAGGTCAACGAAGACTACCCCCGGACTCATCGTCATGCTGGATGAAAAATTTGCGATAGCGTGCGCCCTCGCGCTATTCGTCACCTGTATCGCGATGTACGCGATGCATCCCTTGGCCGAACACATCGGCCTGGTCGACCGGCCCAATGCGCGCAAGCGGCATCAGGGGCATATCCCGGTCATCGGCGGCCTGTGTTTCTTCGCCGGCCTGCTCGCCGGCGCGGTCTATCTCGGTCTGGCCGATCGCTATGCGCTCTCGCTGCTCGGCAGCGCCGCGCTGATCGTGGTGGTCGGCGCGATCGACGACGCCAAGGACCTCAGCGTTCGCTCGCGCCTGTTCGTGCAGGTTCTGGCGACCGGCCTGATGATCACCGGCAGCGGCCTCTACCTCAACGACGTCGGCAACGTCTTCGGCACCGGTCCGATCCGCCTCGGTCTCCTCGGCATTCCGCTGACCGTGATCGGCGTAGTCGGCTTGATCAATGCCTTCAACATGCTCGACGGCATCGACGGCCTGGCCGGCAGTCTGGCCCTGGTCAGCATCGCCGCGATCCTGCTGTTCGATCGCGCCGGCCTACTCTCGCAAGGCGCCCTGCCTTTGCTGCCGGTGCTGTTCGCGGCCTTGATTCCTTACCTGTTCGTCAACCTCGGCGGCTGGCGCGGGCGCAAGATCTTCATGGGCGACGCCGGCAGCATGCTGCTGGGCTACGTGCTCGCCTGGAGCCTGATCTACATGAACCAGCGCGGCACCCCGCGCATCCACGCTGCCGCCGTGCTGTGGTGCGTGGCCCTGCCGGTGATCGACACCCTGGCGGTGATGTACCGCCGCGTGCGCCAGGGGCGCTCGCCGTTCAAACCCGATCGCCAGCACCTGCATTACATGCTGCTCGACTCCGGCCGTTCGCCGCGCGCCACCTTGCTGATCCTGATCGCCGCCGCCTGCGCCCTGACCGCACTGGGTTACTCCTTGCGCGGTGCCGGCCTCGGCCTGAACCTGCTGCTGTTCTTCGGCCTGCTCGGCGGCTACACCACCGCGACCACGCACGGCTGGAAGCCGCAGCCTGCGCCGGCCTGGCAGCCCGAAAGCGAAACCGCATTGGCGCCGTCCACGCTCGCCGAGGCCTCGACCTTGAGTTTCGGCCGCAACGAGTTGTTCGGCGACGATAATGCCTTGGCGCCTGCGCTGGCCTCGACCGCGGCGATGCCGCAGTCGGCCTACCGCATCAAGACCCTGTGCGTGTTCGGCACGCGTCCTGAAGCCATCAAGATGGCGCCGCTGGCCTTGTTGCTCGCCGGCGACCCGCGCTTCGAGGCGCGCGTGTGCGTGACCGGCCAGCACCGGCAGATGCTCGATCAGGTCTTGACCCTGTTCGACATCCAGCCGGACTACGACCTGGCGATCATGAAGCCGGGCCAGGATCTCACCGACGTCACCACCGCGATCCTGACCGGCATGAAGCGCGTGCTGACCGAGCTCAAGCCCGACGTGGTGCTGGTACACGGCGACACGTCGACCACCATGGCCACGACCCTGGCCGCGTACTACCAGCAGATTCCGGTCGCCCACGTCGAAGCCGGCCTGCGCACCGGCAATCTGTACTCGCCGTGGCCGGAAGAAGCCAACCGCAAGCTCACCGGCGCCCTCGCCGCGATCCATTTCGCGCCGACCGAGTCGTCGAGCGACAACCTGCGCGCCGAAGGCATCCCGACCGACCGCATCGAGATCACCGGCAACACCGTGATCGACGCGCTCAAGCAAGTGGTGCAGCGCATCGAACGCACTCCGGCGTTGCGCGCCGAGTTGTCGGCGCAGTTCTCGTTCCTGCGCCCGGAGCGCCGCGTGGTGTTGGTCACCGGCCATCGCCGCGAAAGCTTCGGCGGCGGCTTCGAGCGCATCTGCCACGCTTTGCGCGACATCGCCCTGCGCCATCCGGACGTCGACATCGTCTATCCGGTGCACCTCAATCCGCAGGTGCGCGAGCCGGTCAACCGCCTGCTCAGCGACATGCCGCAGATCCACCTGATCGAGCCGCTGGACTATCTGCCCTTCGTCTATCTGATGAATGCCGCGCACATCATCCTGACCGACTCGGGCGGCATCCAGGAAGAAGCGCCGTCGCTCGGCAAGCCGGTGCTGGTCATGCGCGACACTACCGAGCGTCCGGAAGCGGTCGGCGCCGGCACGGTCAAGCTGGTCGGCACCGACCGCAAGGCGATCGCCGACGGCATCACCGCCCTGCTCGACGATCCCGCCGCGTACCAGGCCATGAGCATCGCCCATAACCCCTACGGCGACGGCAAGGCTTGCCAGCGCATCGTCGAAGCCCTGGCCGGCCTCAAGACCACGGCCTCGCAGTTGGCGGCCTGACGCCCGCAGGCGCGGCAGGCTTGCGCCTGCGCGCCGCAGACGCACCGGAGGCGGCCCGTCCGTCTCCGTTCTTCATTCGTATTTCCTCTTTCGTACCACCCCTCTTCGCAACGTCTCTTAATCGAGCAGCAACGCCCTCCCCCGCGGGCACTCAACGGAGTCTTTCATGAGTTTCGAAACCGTCTCGGTCATCGGCCTTGGCTACATCGGATTGCCCACCGCCGCCGCGTTCGCCGCGGCGCGCAAGCGGGTGATCGGCGTCGACATCAACCGCCATGCCGTCGATACCATCAACCGGGGCGAAATCCACATCGTCGAACCGGAACTCGACGTCGCCGTGCGCGCGGCGGTCACCGGCGGCTTCCTGCGCGCTTCGACCCAGCCCGAGGCCGCCGATGCCTTCCTGATCGCCGTGCCGACGCCGTTCAAGGGCGACCACGAGCCCGACTTGGCCTACATCGAAGCGGCCGGCAAGGCCTTGGCGCCGGTGCTCAAGAAGGGCGACCTGGTGGTGCTGGAATCGACCTCGCCGGTCGGCGCGACCGAGCGCCTGGCCGACTGGCTCGCCGCGGCGCGCCCGGACCTGAGCTTCCCGCAGCAGGCCGGCGAACAGGCCGACGTCAACGTCGCCTACTGCCCCGAGCGCGTGCTGCCGGGCCACGTCATGCGCGAGTTGATCGAGAACGACCGCGTCATCGGCGGCATGACACCGCGCTGTTCGGAACGCGCCTGCGAGCTGTACAAGAGCTTCGTGCGCGGCGAATGCGTGGTCACCAACGCCCGCACCGCGGAGATGTGCAAGCTCACCGAGAACGCCTTCCGCGACGTCAACATCGCCTTCGCCAACGAGTTGTCGATCATCTGCGACAAGCTCGGCATCAACGTCTGGGACCTGGTGCGCCTGGCCAACCGCCATCCGCGCGTCAACATCCTGCAGCCGGGTCCCGGCGTCGGCGGCCACTGCATCGCCGTCGACCCCTGGTTCATCGTCGACAGCGCGCCGGAAGAAGCGCGCCTGATCCGCACCGCGCGCGAGGTCAACAACGGCAAGCCGGCCTGGGTGATGAACAAGGTCGAGGAAGCGATCGAGCAGGCGCAGGCCGACGGCAAACAGGGCAAGGACCTGACCATCGCCGTGTTCGGCCTGGCCTTCAAGCCCGATATCGACGACCTGCGCGAAAGCCCGGCACTCGACATCGCCATCGAACTGGCCAGCCGCCACCCGGGCCGCGTGCTCGCGGTCGAGCCGCATATCTCGGTGCTGCCGGACAAGCTCAACTCGCCGAACGTGATCCTGGTGGATCTGCCGACCGCGAGCGCGCAGGCCGACATCGCCGTGCTGCTGGTCGATCACAAACCCTTCAAGGAGTTGTCGATGCCGGCGCACCTGAAGATCATCGACACCAAGGGCATCTGGACCTGAGCGCCGCAAGGCGCTCGACCGGGACTCGACCACGATGATGCGGCGACTGATCACCACGGCCAGCCTGTCGGCGTTGAGCGCCATGGCCTCGCGTGGCGCGGTGTTCGCCGGCATCCTGTTCACCGCGCACTCGCTGGGGCCTACCGCGTTCGGTCAGTTCACCCTGATCCAGACCACCGCGCTGTTGTTCACCACCTTCTGCGCGTTGAGCCTGGGCCAGATGGCGACCAAGATCGTCGCCGAGGCCGCGGCCACCGATCCGCGCCGCATCGCCACGGCGCTGACCGTGTCCTACGGTTCGGCGCTGTTCGCGTCTCTGCTGTTCGCGGCGCTGTTGTTGGCCTTGTCGTATCCGCTGGCGGTCAAGGTCGGCGGTTCCAACGATCTGGTCGCGGTGTATGCCGCCTCCGCGCTGTTGGTACTGACCGGCTTTCTCACCGCGATCCAGAACGGCGTCGCCCTGGCCTTGCACAAGGTCAAGGAACAGGCGCTGGCCAACCTGCTCAGCGCGCCGCTGGTGTTCCTGGCGATCGTGCTGGCGGCCTTGCGCCGCGACATCGCCTGGGCGATCTACGGCTACATCGCCGCGCAGATCGTGATCGTGCTCGGCCAGGAACATGCGCTGCGCCGCTACCGCCGCGAGCAAGGCCATCGCCTGTCGCTGCGCGCCACCGAACGAGGCGACTGGACCGTGCTGTGGAAGCTCGGCCTGCCCTCGTCGGTGTCGGGCCTGCTGACCATGCCGAGCATCTGGCTGTCGATGGTGATGCTGTCGAGCAGCGCCGGCGGCGCCACCAGCCTCGGCAACTTCTCGCTCGGCAACCAGGCGCGTTCGATCCTGATGTTCGGCATGGGCGTGGTCGCCAACGCCACCCTGCCGCTGCTGGCGGCGGCGCTGGCCCGTGGCGACAAGCACGAGGCCAACACCGCCTTGCGTCATTCGATCCTGCTGCTGGTCACGGTCACCGCCGCGGTCGCCGGCCTGGTCGCGGTGGCGGCGCCGCCCTTGATCCATCGCTTCGCCCCGGCCTACGCCGGCGCGATCGTGCCCTTGCAATGGCTGTTGCTGTCGACCGTGGCGATGGCGCCGACCACCATCCTGATGCGCAAAGCCACCGCCGACGGTCGGCCCGGCGTGCTGTTCGCCGGCAATGCGGTGTTCTCCGCCGCCCTGCTCGGCGCCAGCGTGCTGGCCCTGCGCCTGCACGGCGGCGCCACCGGCCTGGCGATCGCCTACGTCGTCGCCACGACCGCCCAGTTGTCGACCTTCGCATTGTGCAACCGCGGCGAGTTCCGCAAAGCGCTGCCTGGAAACCCCCAATGAACGTATCGCGCCTGCTCAAGAAATCCGTCGTGCTGTCGATCATCCGCATCGGCTGGTTCATCAAGCCCGGTCTGGTGACGCGCTTGTTCACCTGGTTCCTGCGTTCCGAAGGCGCGCATATCGAAGGCATGCCGAATTATCTTTCGGCCAAGATCTGGTTCGACGGCACCGACTATTCGCTGATCACCCTCGGCGAAGGCTGCACCATCTCCAGCAACGTGCGCATCCTGACCCACGACGCGGCGATCAACACCGTGGCCAAGGAGCTGGGCATCCGCTTCGACAAACCCGAGATCCGGGTCAAACCGGTGCGGATCGGCCGTTTCAGCTTCATCGGCACCGGCTCGATCATCATGCCGGGTGCCGACATCGGCGCCGGCTGCATCGTCGCCGCCGGCAGCGTGGTGCGCGGCAAGATCGCGCCGCTCAGCATCGTCATGGGCAGCCCGGCGCAGGTGGTCGGCTCGGTCACCGACTACCTGGCCAAGACCTACCCGCATCTGCTGCCGAGCGCCGTGCGCGAGACCGCGCATCCGCACCCCGAACCCGAACTCAGCTCCTGGCGCAACCGCGGCAACGCGCACTGAGCCCGGCCCCTTCTTTGTTAGTCCCGCCCCTCCCTCCACCGCAGCACTGACGGATCAATCACGGCGTCGTCTTGGCGATTCTCTATTTCATCTTCTTCACGAGCCTGACCCTGGTGACGTTCCTGCGCGTCGGCGGGCGGATGGACCGTATGTTCGTCAAGCCGATCTACGCCTTCCTGCTCGGCATGGCCTTCATCTACGGCTTCATGCCGTGGGTCAAGGAATTGCGCGGCATCCAGTCCTACCCGTTCTATTACTCGACCGACGCCAAGGCCATGGCGCTGATGCTGTCGGTGATGTTCTGCATCTCCGGCATCGGCGGTTACCTGGCGATGGGCGGGTTCTCCACGCCGTCGCTGCCGAAGGTGCGCAGCCTGACCGCGCGCGAACGCCGCCGCGTGCTGGTGCTGGTCGGCATCCCGGCGATGGCGGCGGTGCTGTACCTGGCGCGCACCATCGCCAGCCACGACCTCGCCGACTACATGCGCGACCGCATCGTGATCCGGCGCGGCCTCGGCCCGGCGGTGGTGCTGGCCTTCGCCGCGATCTGCTACGGCGCGATCTTGGTCACCAATTATCTGGCCGAGAAGAAAGAGCGCGGCCGCAGCCCTGCGCTGTGGCGGCTGATCACGATCTCGGCCACGGTGCTGGTGATCGCGGTGGCGTTCGTGGCGATGGGCAACCGCAACTTCGTCTTCAGCCTGATCGCGATCATCCTGTTCGCCTCGCTGTCGATGTTCCCGGGGCGCCTGCGCAAGGCGCTGATGCTGTTGCCGGTGATGCTGGCGCTGGCCTTGGGTTTCTCGGCCTGGGCCAAGATCCGCACCACCCTCGACAGCGCCGGCCCGTCCGCACTCAGCGGCCAAGACCCGACCGAGTTGCTGGTCTACGGTTTGAACGGCGCCTTCGGCAACAGCGAAAACCTGATCTGGCTGGCCCAGCACGATTACGCCTGGCATCCGCTGTGGGGCGAGACCCTGTTCGCCGCCGCGGTCAATCCGGTGCCGCGCGCGATCTGGCCCGACAAGCCCTTCGGCGGCGGCCCGGCGTTCCGCAACATGATCTATCCCGGCAGCTACACCCTCGACGGCGAAAAGCTGACCTCCTACACCACCGGCCTGCCGACCGAGGGCTACATGAACTTCGGCATGCTCGGCCTGATCCTGTTCGGCGCGGCCAACGGCATCTGCCTGGCCTTGATACGCAACGCCTATTCGCGGCTGCGCACGGTCACCCCGGTCGGCGTGGTGATCTACAGCTTCTCGATCTTCATGTTCTCGATTGGATTTCTGTATATGGAACTGCTCGGCGGCTGGAGCCGATATTTCATCACCGTGTTGCTGCTGTTCGCGGTGTCCTACCTCGGCAACCGGCCGATCCGCACCAGGCTGGTGACGGCATGAACGCGATCATTCTCGGCCAGGGCAATCCCTACCTGAAGAATCCGTACCTGAGCAAGCTGTCGAAGGTGCTCGAAAGCGCGTCGATTCCCTACGAGTTCTGGATCTGGAGCCGCGACAAGCAGGCCGCCGAACTGCCGCGGGTGAAAGTGCTGCTGAGCTTCGGTTCCTGGGGCGGCGGCGCGGTCAACGCGATCGGCTACGCCCTGTGGGTCGCTTGGCTGACCCTGCGCGTGTTCGTGCAGCCGCGCGCCGGCATCTACTTCTGCTCGCGCCTGGACGCGGCCCTGCCCTGCGCCCTGGTCGCCTCGGTGCGCCGCTGCCAGTACGTGTTCCTCGACCGCGACAAGCTGTCCAAGAGCTACGCCTGGCCGAAGCCGGTCAAGCGGATCATCGAATGGGTCGAAGGCTTCGTCGGCCGCCGCGCCTCGCTGCACGTGCTGCCGGGCGCCTCGCGCGCGGTCGACGGCGACGCCGCCAACATCCGCATCGTCCGCAACACCCCGCACACCGACGTGATCGAGCGCGCGCGCAGCCTCGCCGCCGGACTGCCGCCGAAGAGCGGCCGCCTGCGCGTACTGATCAGCGGCCTGATCTCGCCCGAACGCGGCGCGACGATGATGCGCGAAGCGGTCGAACAAACCGCCGGCCGCATCGAGTTCGTCGCCGCCGGACGCCTGCTCGGCGACGACGCCAAGCGCCTGGCCGAACTGCTGGGGCCGCACTACCGCGGCATCGTCAGCAACGAGGACGCGCTGGCGCTGTTGCTCAGCGCCGACCTGGTGCTGGCTTTCTACGACCCCTCTTTGGAGATCAACCGTCTGGCCGAGCCGAACAAGTGGTTCGATTGCGCCGCGCTGGAGATTCCGTTCTTCACCAACCCCGGCCTCAGCACCTCGCAGCCGTTCGAAGACGCCGAGGCCTGTTTCCTGTGCGACTACGGCGACAGCCGCCAGCTCAGCGAACAGCTGCTGCGTATCGCCGACCAACCGGCCCTGCTCGAACATCGCCGCGCCGGCCTGCGCACCCTGCGCTACGAGGCCTGGGACACGGCGATGGCGCGGGTGATCGCCGAATGCGCGAGCCTGACCCCATGATTTCCGCCTTGCCACCGCTTCCGGCCTGCGCCGGCGCCTGAGCGCAGCGACGACCGATCGGCTGCGCGGCCCCGCCGGCGCAGCATCCCCCCTCTCGATACGTACTGGAATCACCATGCAACAGGTCCTGCAAAACCTGCGCGACGGCAGCACCGAAATCGCCGACGTGCCCGCCCCCGCCCTGCGCCGCGGCCATCTGCTGATCCGCACCCACGTCACCCTGGTGTCGGCCGGCACCGAGCGCATGCTGGTCGAGTTCGGCAAGGCCAACATGCTGCAGAAGGCGCGCCAGCAACCCGACAAGGTGCGCATGGTGCTGGAGAAGATCCGCACCGACGGCCTGGCCACCACGGTCGATGCAGTGCGCAGCAAGCTCGACCAGCCGCTGGCCCTGGGCTATTGCAACGTGGGCACGGTGATCGGCGTCGGCGCCGGCGTGACCGGTTTCGAGGTCGGCGACCGCATCGCCTCCAACGGCAAGCACGCCGAAGTAGTCGCGGTGCCGTCCAACCTGTGCGTCAAGATTCCCGACGGCGTCGGCGACGAGGCCGCGGCCTTCACCGTGCTCGGCGCGATCGCCCTGCAAGGCATCCGCCTGGTCCAGCCGAGCCTCGGCGAAGCAGTGGTGGTGACCGGCCTGGGCCTGATCGGCCTGATCACCGTGCAACTGCTGCGTGCCCACGGCTGCCGCGTGCTCGGCATCGACTTCGACAGCTCCAAGCTCGCCATCGCGCGCAGCTACGGCGCCGAGACGGTCGACCTGTCCAAGGGCGAAGACCCGCTCGCCGCGGCGCAGGCGTTCTCGCGCGGACGCGGCGTCGACGCGGTGCTGATCACCGCCTCGACCAAGAGCAACGAACCGGTCTCGCAGGCCGCGCACATGTGCCGCAAGCGCGGCCGCATCGTCCTGGTCGGCGTCACCGGCCTGGAACTGTCGCGCGCCGATTTCTACGAGAAGGAACTGTCGTTCCAGGTGTCGTGCTCGTACGGCCCGGGCCGTTACGACCCGTCCTACGAGGAGCGCGGCAACGACTATCCGGTCGCCTTCGTACGCTGGACCGAACAACGCAACTTCGAGGCCGTGCTCGACATGATGGCCAGCCGCGCGATCGACGCGCCGCCGCTGATCAGCCATCGCTACTCCATCGCCGAGGCCGAACAGGCCTATGCCC
This sequence comes from Lysobacter antibioticus, assembly GCF_001442535.1. Taxonomy (NCBI): domain Bacteria; kingdom Pseudomonadati; phylum Pseudomonadota; class Gammaproteobacteria; order Lysobacterales; family Lysobacteraceae; genus Lysobacter; species Lysobacter antibioticus. The sequence continues at coordinate 2,636,282 of NZ_CP013141.1, forward strand.
TGCTCGGCGGCCACGAGCCCTCGCTCGGCATCGTCCTCGACTACGGCCGCGACAAGGCGATTCCGGAAACCCTGGTGCGCCGCACCGTGCCGCTGTCGGTCAAAACCCCGGCCGCGAGCTCCGACAGCGGCAAGGGCGGCGACGCCATCGCCTTCATCGGCGCCGGCAACTACGCCGGCCGCGTGCTGATCCCGGCCTTCGCCAAGGCCGGCGCCGAACTGCACACGGTGGTGTCCAGCGGCGGCGTCAGCAGCGTCCATTTCGGCAAGAAGTTCGGTTTCCGCAACGCCAGCACCGACACCGACGCGACCCTGCGCGAGAACGGCGTGGGCTCGGTGGTGATCGCGACCCAGCACGGCAGCCATGCCGAGCTGACCCTCAAGGCGCTGCGCCACGGCAAGCACGTGTTCGTGGAAAAGCCGCTGTGCCTGACCCTGGACGAGCTGCAGGCCATCGAGAAGGCCTACGCCGAGCATTCGGTCTACGGCCGCCCGCCGGTGCTGATGGTCGGCTTCAACCGCCGCTTCGCCCCGCAGGTGCAGAAGATGCGCAGCTTGCTGGCCGGCGTGCGCGAGCCCAAGTCGTTCGTGATGACGGTCAACGCCGGCGCGATCCCGGCCGATCACTGGACCCAGGACAGCCAGCTCGGCGGCGGCCGCCTGATCGGCGAGGCCTGCCATTTCGTCGACCTGCTGCGCTTCCTCGCCGACTCCCCGATCGTCGGCCACCAGCTCACCGCGGTCGGCAACGTCCCCGGCGCCGGCATCCGCAGCGACCGGGTCAGCTTCACCCTGAGCTTCGCCGACGGCTCGTTCGGCACCGTGCATTACCTCGCCAACGGCGACAAGAGCTTCCCGAAGGAGCGCCTGGAGGTGTTCACCGCCGGCCGTGTGCTGCAGTTGGACAACTTCCGCCGTTTGCGCGGCTATGGCTGGCCGGGTTTCAAGAAGATGAATCTGTGGCGCCAGGACAAGGGCCAGGCCCAGTGCGCCGCTGCTTTCATCCAGGCGGTCAAGGGCCAGGCCGCAGCGCCGATCCCGGCCGAAGACGTGTTCGAGGTGGCCCGGGTCACTATCGAACTGGACGCCTCGGTCTGAACGCCATGCGCCGCCTGATTCTCCCTTCGCGCGGAGTACGGTCGTGACTTCGTCGTCGCGAGTGCCGCGCCTGTGGCACACGGTGCGCCATCTGCGCGCGGTGCAGATCTACGGCCGCGCCTGGCATCGCCTGCACCGTCCGCGCATCGACGATTCGCCGGCGCCGCCGCCGGCGGTCGTGCGCGATCGCTGGCGCGGTTGCGCGCGCGCGGCCTCGATGCTGAGCGCGCAGCGCTTCCGTTTCCTCAACGACGAGCACGAGATCGCCGGCGACGACTGGAACAGCACCGCCCTGCCCAAGCTGTGGCTGTACAACCTGCACTACTTCGACGACCTCAACGCCGACGACGCGGCGGCGCGCCTGGCCTGGCATCGCGACCTGATCCGGCAGTGGATCGCGGCGAACCCGCCGGCTTCCGGCAACGGCTGGGAGCCGTATTGCCTGTCGCTGCGCATCGTCAACTGGGTCAAGTGGTGCTGCGCCGGCGACACCGTCACCGACCCGGCGCTGCGCCGCAGCGTGCTCAACAGCCTGGCGACGCAGGCGCGTTATCTGCGCGGCCGCCTGGAACGGCACTTGCTCGGCAACCATCTGTGGGCGAACTACAAGGCGCTGCTGTTCGCCGGCGCCTTCTTCGACGGCGCCGAGGCCGAACGCTGGCGCGGCGTCGGCCTGCGCGGCCTGCGCGCTGAAATCGACGAGCAGATCCTCGCCGACGGCGGGCATTTCGAACGCAGTCCGATGTACCACGCGATCCTGCTCGAGGACTTGCTCGACCTGGTGCAGTTGGCGACCTTGTTCCCGGGCGCCTTCCCCGAACGCGACGTCGAGCTGTGGCGCCACCGCGCCAGCCGCATGCTCGGCTGGCTGGCGGTGATGACGCATCCCGACGGCGGCATCGCCTTCTTCAACGATGCCGCCCACGGCATCGCCCCGACCCTGGCGCAGTTGCAGGCCTATGCGCGTTTGCTCGGCGTCGCGGTGCCTCCGGCATCCGACGATGCACTGCAGGCGCTGCCGGTGTCGGGCTATGTGCGGCTGCAATGCGGACCCGCGGTGCTGATCGCCGACGTCGGCGAGATCGGCCCGGCCTATCTGCCCGGCCATGCCCACGCCGATACGCTCAGCTTCGAGCTCTCGCTCGGCGGCCGCCGGGTGCTGGTCAACGCCGGCACCTCGCGCTACGACATCGGCGCCGAGCGCCTGTGGCAGCGCGGCACCGCCTCGCACAACACGGTCGAGATCGACGATGAGGATTCCTCCGAGGTCTGGAGCAGTTTCCGCGTCGCTCGCCGTGCCCATCCGCTCGCGGTCGAACACGGCCGCAACGACGAGGGGCTGTGGCTCAGCGCCGCCCACGACGGCTACCGGCGCCTGAAGGGCCGGCCGCTGCATCGCCGGCGCTGGATGCTGCAAGCCGGCTCGCTGCGTGTCGAAGACCGCATCGAAGGCGAATTCGAACGCGCCGTCGCCCGCTTCCGGCTCATGCCCGACGTCCGCCTCGATGGCCCACAGCTGCGCCTGGACGAATCCAGCGCCGTGCGCTGGCAAGTCGAACCGGCCAACGCAACCACCGCCGCGGCCCGCAGCACCTATCACGCCGGCTTCGGCCTGAGCGAGGCCTGCGACGTCATCGAAATCGCCCTGCCCCCCGAGGCCGGCGCGCTGACCACCACGTTCCATTGGGATTGCTGAGTTCTCATGCGCATTCTGTTTCTGTCGGACAATTTCCCGCCCGAGGGCAATGCGCCGGCCACGCGCACCTACGAGCACGCGGTGCGCTGGGTGCGCGCCGGCCACGAAGTGACGGTGATCACCTGCGCGCCGAATTTCCCCGAAGGCAAGCTGTTCGACGGCTACCGCAATGCCTGGCGCAGCGTCGAGACCGTCGACGGCATCCGCGTGGTCCGGGTCAAGACCTACATCACCGCCAACGAAGGCTTCGTCAAGCGCACCCTCGACTATTTGAGCTTCATGGCCGCCTCGGTCGTCGCCGGCCTGTTCGAGCCGCGCCACGACGTGGTCGTGGCGACCTCGCCGCAGTTCTTCTGCGCGCTCGGCGGCTGGGCCTTGGCGCGCCTGCGCCGGCGGCCGTTCGTGTTCGAGCTGCGCGATCTGTGGCCGGCCTCGATCACCGCGGTCGGCGCGATGAAGCGCAGCGCCGCGGTGCGCGCGCTGGAACGCCTGGAGATGTTCCTGTACCGCAGCGCCGATGCGATCGTGCCGGTCACCCACACCTTCCGCGAAGAACTCATTCAACGCGGCATCGCCGCCGACAAGATCCACGTCGTGCTCAACGGCGTCGACCTGCAACGCTACGCGTCGGCCGCGCGCGACGAGGCCCTGAGCCGGCAGTACGACCTGGACGGACGTTTCGTGGTCGGCTACCTCGGCACCCACGGCATGGCCCATGGCCTGGAGAAGGTCGTCGACGCTGCCGAACGGCTGCAGCACGATCCGCGCATCGCCTTCTTCTTCGCCGGCAGCGGCGCCGAACGCGCGCGCGTCGAGCGCCTGGTCGCCGAGCGCGGGCTCAGTAACGTGCGCATGATTCCGCGCCAGCCCAAGGAGATGATGCCGAAGCTGTGGAGTCTGTGCGACATCTCGCTGATCCCGCTGCGCAACAACCCGGTGTTCTCCGGGGTGATTCCGTCCAAGCTGTTCGAAGGCATGGGCATGGGCATCCCCGCGCTGATGTCGCTGCCGCGCGGCGAAGCCACCCGTATCGTCGAGACCACCGACTGCGGTGTATGCGTGCCGCCGGAAGACGCCGAGGCCATGGCCGCGGCGATCCTGGCCCTGGTCGAAGACCCCGGCCGCATGCGCCGCCTGCGCGATTCCAGCCTGGCCGCGGCACCCTCGTACTCGCGCGACCGCCAGGCCGCGTTGATGACCGACGCCCTGGCGCGACTGCTCGACGACGACACCGCGGATCTGGCGCGGGTGGCGAAGTAAGGCCTGCGGCCATGACCGGCGTCGGTCGATGGTTGGCATGGCCGCTGGAACCGCTGCACCTGTCGTGCTGCCTGCTGGTGCTGGCCTTGCTGGCCTTCGCCCTGCGCCGGCGCCGCAGCGCGCTGGCCTTGATCGGCGTCAGTCTCGCTTGGTCGTTGCTATGGTCGCTGCCCGCGGCCTCCAACGCGCTGCGCAATAGCCTGGCGCTGCGTTATCCGCCGCAGTCCGCACAAAGCATGCCGACGGTCGATGCGATCGTGGTGCTCGGCGGCGGCATCGGCAGCGTCGCCTGGTTCGAACAGGGCGATCCCAACGACCCGCGCCTCGCCGGCAACCGCGTGGCCCTGGGCGCACGCGCCTGGCACGATGGCCGCGCGCCGTGGGTCCTGCTCAGCGGCGGCCCGACCTCACGCACCCACGGCGTCAGCGAAGCCCGCGAGATGGCCGCGGCGATGCGCAAGCTCGGCGTACCCGAGCGCGCGCTGGTGCTCGACGAGCGCAGCCGCAGCACCGGCGACAACGCTCGCAACAGCGCGCATTCGGCGCGGACGCACGGATGGCGAACGGTCGCGCTGGTGACCTCGTCCCTGCACATGAGCCGCGCGCGGGCACTGTTCGAGCGGCAAGGCCTGCAGGTGCTGCCGCTGCCCTCGGCGGAGAAAGATTTCGAGCCTGCCCCCAAGCACGGCGCCGCCTCGCCGTGGTGGCCGACCCGCCGCGCCCTGCGCCGCAGCGGCGAGGCGTTCAAGGAATATGCCGGTCTGCTCGCCGCGCGGCTCGGCGTCGAAAGCTGAGCCGGGCTAAGTCGAGCCGGGCTGCTCGCTAGGGCGCAGCGTCTTCCACGAACGCCGCCAGGCCGCGTTGCCCTCGCGCGGTCACCTTCAAGGCGCGCGAATACTGGATGCGGCGCAGCCAGCCCTGGGCGATGAAACGATCCAGCAAGGCCGCGCCGAGCACGCCGGCGAGGTGATGACGGCGTTCGCTCCAATCCAGGCAGGCGCGGCACAAGGGGCGGCGTGTGCGCGGCAAGGCGTCGAGCGCGATCCCGGCGTCGGCGACGAAACCGCGGCCGCGCTCGGTGAGCTGCAGGTCGTCGTCGCCCAGATGCAGGAAGCCGCGGCGCACGAAGCTATCGTGCACGCGCACGCCCCACTCGCCGGCGAGGTGGTCGTAGCAGACCCGCGCCTTGCGCAGTGCCAGGTCGCTCGGCCCGACGCTAACCGGCGCATCCGAGATCCGGTACGCCACCCGCATCAGATCCTCGAGCAGCCGCACCACATCGTCGTCGGCGATGCGGAAGTAACGATGGCGCCCCTGCTTCTCGACGCTGAGCAGGCGCGCTTCGGTCAGTGCCGACAGATGCGCGCTGGCGGTCGGGCGGGCCACGCCGGCGGCCTCGGCCAGTTCGGTCGCGGTCAGGGCGCGGCCGGCCATGAGCGCGGTCAGGATGTCGACGCGGGCGCGGTCGCCGATCAGCGCGGCGACCCGGTTGAGGTTGGCGGAAATGTCCATGCGGCGATCCTGCATCACGCCCGGCGGGAATACTTCGATACTGAGCGAAGCATCGCCCCGACGGCAATCGTTATGGTGCCGGCACCGCCACCGGAGCCGAACGATGCGCATCGCCTGCATGATCCGATACCAGATCGACCCCTTCCAGCTCGACGCTTTCCGCCGCTACGCCGAAGCCTGGGGCCGCATCATCCCGCGTTGCGGCGGCGACCTGCTCGGCTACTTCCTGCCGCACGAAGGCAGCAACGATATCGCCTGGGGGCTGATCGCGTTCGACAGCCTGGCCGACTACGAGGCCTACCGCGCCCGCCTCAAGACCGATGCCGAAGGCCGCGACAACTTCGCCTTCGCCCGCGAACACCGCTTCATCCTGCGCGAAGAGCGCAGTTGGCTGGAGATCGTCGATGCCGCATTCCGCCTCTCGGCCGCGACGCAGGCATCGGCATGATCGCCGTGATCTTCGAAGCTCTGCCGCAGCCGCACCGGCAATCGGACTACCTAGACGCGGCCGAACGCTTGCGGCCCTTGCTCGCGCAGATCGATGGTTTCGTCTCGATCGAGCGTTTCCAGAGCCTGAGCCAGCCCGGCAAGCTGTTGTCGCTGTCGTTCTGGCGCGACGAGGATGCGGTGCGGCAATGGCGCAACCTCGAACTGCATCGGCAGATCCAGGAGGCCGGCCGGCGTTCGATCTTCGCCGATTATCGTTTGCGCGTGGCCGCGGTCGTGCGCGACTACGGCCTGTACGATCGCGCGCAGGCGCCCGAGGACTCGCGCCTGGGGCACAGCGACTAATCGCAACCTCTGCTTTAGCCGTTGCCGTTGCCGTTGCCGTTGCCGTTGCCGTTGCCGAGATTTTGATCTGCTTTGCCGCTTTACCGGTCAAGTGGAGACCCGGAGGGCGCCGCACAGGACGTGCGGCGTTTTCCGATAAGACAGGGACGTCTTATCGGAAAATCCCGGCGCGGGCATCGAACTCGTGGCTTGTGCCCTTGCAAGGAGAGCCCTTTTCTTTGGTTAGCTTTCTTTTGGGCTTAGCAAAAGAAAGTAACCCGGCCGCGTCAGCGGACGGAAGCTTTGCACTTGCTTGTGGCTTGTGGCTTCTTGCGAAGCAAGATCAAACGCTAAAAGCTTCCGCCACTAAAGCGGCGGGTTACTTTCTTTTGTCATAAGCAACAAAAGAAAGGTAACCAAAGAAAAATGCTTTTCTTTGAATCACCAGCCCGCACGAGCGGTGCCTCCGCTGGGCTTTTTCATACGGGACATCCCTGTCCCGATGAAAAACGGCCCGCATCCATGCGGGCCGCCCTCCGGGTCTTCTATCGCCTTCGCGAGTGCGGAGCGGCGCACAGCCACAGCCAAGTGCGACGACACCATCCCGTGTAGGAGCGACGCGAGTCGCGACCACGCGGCTTCGCTCTCGCGCCGAACCTCCGGAATAGATCCATTCCCCGGATGTCGATCGCCGCCTACGACGGCCCCTACCCAGCCAGCCAAAGCGCCGCCAAGGACCGTGGCAACGACCGCATCTCGAATCATCGCGGCGCGCCCCGGACCGGCATCGCCCCTCGCAGACCGGTCGCGGCACTGCCACCTCGACCGCCTTTCGCGCATTCGCTACCGCGATCGCCCGCACATTTCCGCCGAGGGCTAGCCGCGAGCCCGTGAGCACAGCGTATTGGCCGCGTGCATCGCGACTTCACAATCGCCTGCCCACGTAAATGCAATGATCCCGGCCTTGAGGCTGAAGTGCCTGGGATCTTGCATGCCCAATGTATGGCGAATATTCAGTCAGTGGTTGCGCTTGCGCCGACGGCTGTGGCGATGGGGACGTGCGGCGACGAGCAAGCCGTGGCAAGCGGAGCAACCTTTACGCTCCCAGTTGTTCAGCGCCGAGCAGATGGAACGGCACGGCAAATCCCTCGCGCATGCGCATCGGGTGCGGGCGCGCACGGGTTCGGACTTGTTGCTGGGCCGCTTGCGCGCGAACGAAGGCATCCTCGACTCCGCCAGCACCCTGCTCACCCAGATGGTCCAGGACGAGGTCCGCATCACTCCGGCGGGCGAATGGTTGCTCGACAACTACTACCTGATCGAAGAACAGATCCGCACCGCGCGCCGCCATCTGCCCAAGGGCTATAGCCGCGAGCTGCCGACCTTGAGCCAAGGCCCGTCGGCCGGCCTGCCGCGGGTCTACGACCTGGCGATGGAAGCCATCGCCCACGGCGACGGCCGCATCGACGCCGAAACCATGACCCGCTTCGTCGCCGCCTATCAAACGGTGACGCCGCTCAAGCTCGGCGAGCTGTGGGCGATTCCGATCATGCTGCGCCTGGCCTTGATCGAGAACCTGCGCCGCATGGCCGTGCGGGTGATGCGCGACGGCGCCGATCATCGCCGCGCGGCCGAGTGGGCCGAGCTGCTCAACGACACCGCCGACGCCAACCCGAAGAACGTGGTGCTGGTGGTGGCCGACATGGCGCGCTCGAGCCCGCCGATGTCGGGCGCTTTCGTGGCCGAGCTGACCCGCGGCCTGCACGGCCGCAGCGCGGTCCTGGCCATGCCGATGAGCTGGATCGAGCAGTGGCTGGCCGACAGCGCTCACGGCGTGGAAGAACTGGTGCGCGCCGAAAGCCAACAGCAGGCCGCCGACCAGGTCTCGATCAGCAATAGCATCGGCAGCCTGCGCTTCCTGGCCAACATGGATTGGCGCGAGTTCGTCGAAACCATGAGCCTGGTCGACCGCACCCTGCGCGAGGATCCGATCGGCGTCTACGCGAAGATGGATTTCAACACCCGCGACATGTACCGGCACGTGGTCGAGAAGATCGCGCGTCAAAGCGGCGTCAGCGAAATCGACGTGGCGCGCCTGGCCCTGCGCCTGGCGCGCGATTCCGGCGAGGTCGACGACGGCAAGGCCCACGTCGGCTATTACCTGATCGACGACGGCACCAGCGAGATCAAGGCCGCGGTCGCCGCCTCGCCGGATGCGCGCAAGCCGGTGCGGCTGCGCTCGCGCAGGATGCCCCTGTCGGTGTATCTGCTGCCGATCGCGGCGATCGCCGCGCTGTTCGGCTACGGCTTGTTGTCCGAACTGTATGCGGCGCCGCTTCCGGCGGTGGCCTTGTGCCTGTTCGCGGCGCTCAGCCTGCTGGCTTTCAGCGAACTGGGCATCACCCTGGTCAACTGGATCGCGACCGTGCTGGTCGCGCCGAAGCCGCTGCCGCGCCTGGATTTCTCCAAGGGCCTGCCGTCGAGCTCGCGCAGCCTGGTGGTGGTGCCGAGCATGATCGGCAGCGTCGATGCGATCGACGCCCTGGTCGAAGGGCTCGAAGTCAGGTTCCTGGCCAACCGCGATGCCTACCTGCATTTCGCCCTGCTGACCGACTTCCTCGACGCCGACCAACAGGACTTGCCCGGCGATGCGGCCCTGCTGGCGCATGCCTCGCGCCAGATCGAACAACTCAATGCGCGCTACGCCCCGGAAAGCGGCGACCTGTTCTTCCTGCTCCATCGCCCCCGCACATGGAACCCGCTGGAAGGCAAATGGATGGGCTACGAGCGCAAACGCGGCAAGCTCGCCGCGCTCAACCGCCTGTTGCGCGGCGGTGCGCGCGAAGCCTTCATGGCGGTGAGCGGCAACACCGAGGTGCTCGCCAACATCCGCTACGTGATCACCCTGGACACCGACACCCGCCTGCCCCGGGATGCGGCTCGCGAGTTCATCGGCACCCTCGCCCATCCGCTCAACCAGGCCCGCTTCGACGAACGCCGGCGGCGGGTGATGCGCGGCTACGGCATCCTGCAGCCCAGCGTGGGCACCGGCATGAGCGAACGCCGCGGCTCGCGTTATGCGCGCATGTACGGCAGCGAAGCCGGCATCGATCCGTATACGCGCACGGTCTCCGACGTATATCAGGATCTGTTCGGCGAAGGCTCGTTCGTCGGCAAGGGCATCTACGACGTCGACGCGTTCGAGTACGCCCTGGAAGGCCGCTTCCCGGAAAACCGCGTGCTCAGCCACGACCTGCTCGAAGGCTGCTATGCGCGCGCCGGCCTGATCAGCGACGTGCGCCTGTTCGAGGACTACCCCTCGCGCTATGCCGCCGACGTGAAGCGCCGCTATCGCTGGATCCGCGGCGATTGGCAGTTGCTGCCCTGGCTGTTGCCCTGGGTGCCGCGGATGCAGGGCGGCTACGAAGCCAATCCGCTGTCATGGCTGTCGCGCGGAAAATTGCTCGACAACCTGCGCCGCAGCCTGGTGCCGGCCGCCGCCACCGCGCTGCTGGTCGCCGGCTGGGCGATATTGCCGCACCCCCTGGCCTGGACGCTGTGGCTGCTCAGCCTGTGGCTGGTGCCCACCTTCGCCCTGGCTTGCTGGGACTTGGCCACCCGCCCCGTCGACATGGCGCTGGAAACCCATCTGATGCAGGTGGTCAGCTCGATCGCGCGACAGATGCAGCGCGCCGCGGTCAATCTGGCCTGCCTGCCGTACGAAGCTTTCTTCAGTCTGGGTGCGATCGCCCGCAGCGTATGGCGGATGGCGATCAGTCGCCGCCACCTGCTGCAATGGAACCCGTCGAGCGAAGTCGAGCGCAATCTCGGCAGCGGCATCGGCGCGGAGCTGCGCAGCATGTGGTTCGCGCCTGCGTTCGCGCTCGCCGTCGCAGCCGCGTTGTCGCGCATCAACCCGGCATCGCTGTGGGTCGCCGCCCCGGTCCTGCTGCTGTGGCTGCTGTCGCCGCCGCTGATGGCCTGGCTGGGACGGCCGCCGAGGCAGCGTCGTGCGAGTCTGTCGCAGACCCAACTGAAATTCCTCGGCCGACTGGCACGCCGCACTTGGGCCTTCTTCGAGATCCACATCCGCGCCGAGGATCATTGGCTGCCTCCGGACAACATCCAGGAGCATCCGAGCCTGGTGGTGGCGCGGCGCACCTCCCCGACCAACATCGGCCTGTCGCTGCTCGCCAACCTCGGCGCCTACGACTTCGGCTATCTGCAGGCCGGCGGGTTGATCGAGCGCACCCGCCTGGCGCTGACCACCATGGAAACCCTGCCGCGCCATCGCGGCCATTTCTACAACTGGTACGACACCGAAACCCTGCTGCCGCTGCCGCCGCGCTATGTGTCCACCGTCGACAGCGGCAATCTCGCCGCGCACCTGCTGACTCTGCGCCAAGGCCTGCTGGCGTTGATCGACGAGCCGGTGTTGGCGCGGCATACCTTCGACGGCCTGGCCGATACCTTCGGCGTGCTCGAAGAAACCTTGCGCGCAGCCGGTCGTATCGACGCCCCGCTCGAGCAAGCCCTGAGCGCGTTCCGCGAACGCGTCGACGCCATCCGCGCGCAGCCGCCGGCGTCGCTGCCGGAAGCCGAACGCGTGCTGGCGGGGCTGTCGTCGCGAGCGCTCGCGATCGAGTCCTCGCTGCCGCCGCCCGGAGAACCGGCGCAGGATGCATCGACGCCGCACTGGCCGGCGATGCTGTCGGCCGCCTGCCGCGCCGCACAAGACGAGCTGCTGTACTTCGCGCCCGGGCTCGGCACCCCGGAGGAAGGACAGAGCCGGCCTTCCGAGGCCGATCTCATCGAGCGCATTCCGACCCTGCGCGCTCTGCAGGTGCTCTCGCAGGACCGGCTTGCGCGCGACCGCGCCCGCAAGCGCGTGCACGAACTCGAACGCCTGGCGCATATCGCCGGGCAGTTATCGCTGATGGAGTACGAATTCCTCTACGACCGCGGCCGCCATCTGCTGTCGATCGGCTACAACGTCGAGGAACGGCGCCTGGACGCCGGCTATTACGACCTGCTCGCCTCCGAGGCGCGCCTGTGCAGCTTCGTCGCCATCGCCCAGGGCCAGCTGCCGCAGGAGACTTGGTTCGCCCTCGGCCGGCTGCTGACCGAGATCGACAGCGGCGCCACCTTGCTGTCGTGGAGCGGCTCGATGTTCGAGTACCTCATGCCGCAGTTGGTGATGCCGAGCTATCCCGACACCCTGCTCGACCAGACCGCGCAACACGCGGTGCTGGCGCAGATCCGCTACGGCCGGCAGCGCGACGTGCCCTGGGGCATCTCCGAATCGGGCTACAACACGGTCGATACGCGGATGAACTATCAGTACCGCGCGTTCGGCGTGCCCGGCCTCGGGCTCAAGCGCGGCCTCGGCCAGGACCTGGTCATCGCGCCCTACGCCAGCACCATGGCCTTGATGGTGTTGCCGGAAGCAGCGTGCCAGAACCTGCAGCGCCTGACCGAGCTGGGCTTCGCCGGCCACTACGGCTTGTACGAAGCCATCGACTACACCCCGACGCGGGTGCCGCGCGGTCAGGAGCATGCGGTCGTCCGCTCGTTCATGGCCCACCACCAGGGCATGGCCTTCCTGTCGCTGGACTATCTGCTGCGCGACCAGCCGATGCAGAAGCGCTTCGTCGCCGATGCCGAGTTCCAGGCGACGCTGTTGCTGCTGCAGGAACGCATTCCGCGCACCGGCGTGTTCCATCCGCACGAAGCCGAAGCCAGCGGCGCGCGCGCCGCGCCCGCCGCCAGCGAGACCCAACTGCGGATATTCGCCAATCCGAGCACCGGCCGGCCGGCGGTGCAGATGCTGTCCAACGGCCGCTACCACAGCCTGCTGACCAGCGCCGGCAGCGGCTACAACCGCCTCGGCGACATGGCGGTGACGCGTTGGCGCGAAGACGGCACGCGCGATCACTGGGGCTCGTTCTGTTATCTGCGCGACGTGGACAGCGGCGAATTCTGGTCGGCAACCTATCAACCCACCTGCGTGCCGGTGGATCACTACGAAGCGATCTTCTCCGACGCCAAGGCCGAGTACCGCGGGCGCAAGCGCCGCTACGAGACTCACCTGGAAATCGCCATCTCCGCCGAGGACGACATCGAGCTGCGCCGCCTGCGCATCGGCAACCGCTCGCGCCACACCCGCACCATCGAAATCACCACCTACGCCGAAGTCGTGCTGGCCTCGTCGCTGTCGGACGAGCTGCATCCGGCCTTCAGCAATCTGTTCGTGCAGACCGAGGTCGCCCGCGACAAGCAGGCGCTGCTGTGCACGCGGCGGCCGCGTTCGCACGACGAAGTGCCGCCGTGGATGTTCCACCTGGTGGCGGTGCACGATGCCGACATCCAGACGATCTCCTACGAAACCGACCGCTCGCGCTTCCTCGGCCGCGGCAACACGCCGCGCACGCCGCAGGCCCTCACCGCGACCGAGGCGCTGTCGGATTCGGTCGGCTCGGTGCTCGACCCGATCGTCGCGATCCGCACCCGCATCGTGCTCGCGCCCGAGCAGAACGTCATCGTCGACATGGTCACGGGCGTGGGCGTCGATCGCGCGGCCTGCAGCCGCCTCATCGACAAATACCGCGACCGGCGCCTCGCCGATCGCGTGTTCGACCTGGCCTGGACCCACAGCCAGGTGGTGCGGCGCCAGATCAACGCCTCCCAGGCCGATGCCCAGCTATACGAACGCTTGGCCGGGCTGATGGTGTATGCGCATCCGTTCCTGCGCGCCGACAACGCGGTGCTGCTGCAGAACCGGCGTGGGCAGTCGGGACTGTGGGGCCACTCGATCTCCGGCGACTTGCCGATCGTGCTGCTGCAGATCGCCGAGGCCGGCAACATCGAACTGGTCCGGCAGATGGTGCAGGCGCATGCGTATTGGCGCTTGAAGGGGCTCAACGTCGACCTGGTGATCTGGAACGAAGAACAAGGCGGCTACCGACAGCAACTGCAGGAGCAGATCCTCGGCCTGGTCTCGGCCGGTCCCGAGGGCAACGTGCTCGACCGGCCCGGCGGCATCTTCGTGCGCCCGAGCCAGCAGATGTCGCAGGAAGACCGCATCCTGCTGCAGGCGGTGTCGCGGGTGATCATCAGCGACAAACGCGGTACCCTCGCCGCGCAGGTCAGCCGCCACGTGCCGCCCGAGCGCGAGATTCCCTTGCTGTTGCCCGACGGTCCGCCCGATGAGCCCGAGCCGATGGACGAAACGACAGCGGCGCACCCGGCGGCGTTGCCGGGCCTGCCGCCGCCGCGCGCCGAAACCGGCGAAGACCCGTGGCCGTTCGAAGCGGTCACCGAGGCCTTCGTGTTCGATAACGGCACCGGCGCGTTCGCCGCCGACAGCCGCGAGTACGTCGTGGTGTTGCGCGAAGGCGCACCGACCCCGGCCCCCTGGTCGAACGTGATGGCCAACGCGCAGCTCGGCACCGTGGTCAGCGAAAGCGCGCCCGGCTACACCTGGTTCGAGAACGCGCACGAGTTCCGCCTCACCCCCTGGCACAACGACCCCGTCGCCGACACCGGCGGCGAAGCCTTCTATCTGCGCGACGAGGACAGCGGCCGGATCTGGTCGCCGATGCCGCTGCCGCGGCGCGGCAACGGCGCCTACCGTACCCGCCACGGTTTCGGCTACAGTGTCTACGAGCATATCGAGGACGGCATCGCCAGCGAGCTGTGGATCTACGTGGCGCTCGATCAGCCGATCAAGTACTCGGTGCTCAAACTGCGCAACCTGTCCGGCCGCGCACGGCGCCTGTCGACCACCGGCTACGTCGAATGGGTGCTCGGCGACATCCGGGTCAAATCGCAGATGCACGTGGTCAGCGAACTCGACGGCGCCAGCGGCGTGCTGACCGCGCGCAATCCCTACAACACCGAGTTCGACGGCCGGGTCGCCTTCTTCGACGTCGACGGCGAGCAACCCAGCTTCACCGCCGACCGCACCGAATTCCTCGGCCGCAACGGCAACCTCGGGCAACCGGCGGCGCTGCTCAAGCAACGCCTGTCGGGCAAACTCGGGGTCGGGCTGGACCCGTGCGCGGCGCTGCAGGTGCCGATCGCGCTGGCCGCCGACGAGAGTTTCGAGACGGTGTTCCGCCTCGGCATCGGCGCCGACTATGCCGCCGCCGTCCAACTCGCCCAAGCCAGCAAGGGCAGCGGCGCCGCCCACGACGCTCTGGATGCGGTGCGCATCCATTGGATGCACACCCTCGCCGCGGTCCGGGTCGAGACCCCCGACCCGAGCGTGGACGCACTCGCCAACGGCTGGCTGCCCTACCAGGCCTTGGCCTGCCGTTACGTCGCGCGCAGCGGCTATTACCAGTCCGGCGGTGCGTTCGGCTTCCGCGACCAGTTGCAGGACACGATGGCGACCGTGCACGCGATGCCGGCGCTGACCCGCGAACACCTGCTGTTGAGTGCGGCGCACCAGTTCCCGCAGGGCGACGTGCTGCACTGGTGGCATCCGCCGCTCGGCCGCGGCGTGCGCACGCGCTGCTCGGACGATTACCTGTGGCTGCCGCTGGCCGCCTGCCGTTATCTGCAGGTCACCGGCGATCGCAGCGTGCTCGACGAGCGCGTGCGTTTCGTCGAGGGCCGCCCGGTCAACGCCGACGAAGAGTCCTACTACGACCTGCCGCTGGTGTCGGCCCGCCAGCAATCGTTCTACGACCATTGCGTGCTGGCGCTCAAGCGCGGCACCGAGTTGCTCGGCGAACGCGGCCTGCCGCTGATCGGCAGCGGCGACTGGAACGACGGCATGAACCGCGTCGGCGACGCCGGCAAGGGCGAAAGCGTGTGGCTGGGGTTCTTCCTGTTCGACACCTTGAACCGCTTCGAACCGGTCGCGCGCGAGCGCGGCGACGCTGCCTTCGCCGACTACTGCGTCGAATCCGCGCAGCGGCTGCAAGGGAATCTGGAAACCCATGCCTGGGACGGCGACTGGTATAGGCGCGCCTGGTTCGACGACGGCACGCCGCTGGGCTCGGTGCACAGCGACGAATGCCGGATCGATTCGATCTCGCAGAGTTGGTCGGTGTTGTCGGGCGCGGCCGATCCCGAACGCGCGCGCCAGGCGATGGAATCGCTGGACCAATACCTGGTGCGGCGCGACGCCGGCCTGATCCAGTTGCTGCAGCCGCCGTTCGACAAGACCAGCAAGGACCCCGGCTACATCCGCGGCTACGTGCCCGGCGTGCGCGAGAACGGCGGCCAGTACACCCATGCCGCGGTGTGGGCGGCGATGGCCTTCGCCGAACTCGGCGACAGCGCGCGGGCCTGGGAGCTGGCGCGCATGATCAACCCCATCCACCACACCGGGAACGCCGAAGCCACCGCCGTCTACAAGGTCGAACCCTACGTGCTCGCTGCCGACGTCTACGGCGTCGACCCGCACACCGGCCGCGGCGGTTGGACCTGGTACACCGGTTCGGCGGGCTGGATGTACCGCTTGCTCACCGAATCGCTGCTCGGCCTGCAGCGCCACGGCGACACGATGCGCCTGAAACCCTGCATTCCGGCCGATTGGCCGGAATACCGGATCCAGTTCCGCTATGGCGACAGCCTGTACCGGATCCACGTGCGCCAGGTCGACGCCGATGGCGGCGCTGCGCAATTGCAATTGGATGGTGTCGTCCAGGATGGCCTGCAGTTCCCCCTGCTCGGCGAGCGAAGCATCCACCACGTCGACGTGACCTGGCCGCGGCCGCAGCCATGAAGACCCGGGCGCAGCTGGATGCCGGACTTGAGCGCCTGGCGCAGATGCTGCCGCCTTGGCTGGAATCGCTGCGTCACCCGGCGCAGTTCTGGCCGCAGTTCAGGGCCCTCGTCGACGAGTTGATGGTCGACGCCGATCCGGCCGATCGCGCTTATGCGGAGCGACGGATCAAGGAGATGTTGGCGAGGCATGGGCTGCGCCCTGACGGGTCGCCCTGAAGTTTCGTGGGACTGCCCCAGCCTTGCCCTTGCCCCAGCCTTGCCCTTGCCCTTGCCCTTGCCCTTGTCCTTGCCGTTGCCGTTGCCGTTGCCGTTGCCGTTGCCGTTGCCGTTGCCGTTGCCGTTGCCGTTGCCGTTGCCGAGATTTTGATCTGCTTTGCCGCTTTACCGGTCAAGTGGAGACCCGGAGGGCGCCGCACAGGACGTGCGGCGTTTTTCGATAGGACAAGGATGTCCTATCGAAAAATCCCGGCGCAGGCATCGCACTTGTGGCCTGTGCCCTTGCAAGGAGAGCCCTTTTCTTTGGTTACCTTTGACCGAAGGGAATCCAGACGGACTTTTGGGCTTAGCAAAAGAAAGTAACCCGGCCGCGTCAGCGGACGGAAGCTTTGCTCTTGCTTGTTAGGAACCTCGCGAGACCGGTCGCGACTCACGTCGCGCCTGCAAAAGTAGCTCTGCTGTTGCGTGTGGCTTCTATAAAAGCAAGATCAAACGCCAAAAGCTTCCGCCACTAAAGCGGCGGGTTACTTTCTTTTGTCATAAGCAACAAAAGAAAGGTAACCAAAGAAAAATGCTTTTCTTTGAATCACAGGCCCGCATGAGCGATGCATACGCAGGGCTTTTTCATACGGGACATCCCTGTCCCGATGAAAAACGGCGCGCATCCCTGCGCGCCGCCCTCCGGGTCTTCGATTGCCTTCGCCAGTTCGAAACGGCGCACAGCAACAACAGCAACGTTGCTGCTCGGGTAGGAGCGACGCAAGTCGCGACCGCGCGGCTTCGGTCTCGCGCCGAAACCGCCCAAAAACCATCATGCATCCAGCTGAGGGGCAATACGGCGCCCCTACCCCCGCTCAACGCCGCGCGGCAATGACGATATCGCCACCGGAGGACTCGTCCACCGCGACCGGGTACAACTCCTCCAGGGCCTCGACGAACGCATGCGGGTCGTCGCTGCGGAACACGCCGCTGACGCGCAACCGCGCGACCTGCTCGCCGCTCAAGACCATGCGCCGGCGGCTGTAGCGGTTGAACTCGTCGACCGCAGCCGACAAAGCCTGGTCTTCGAATACCAGCTTGCCCGACAGCCAGGTCGGTAAGGCGCCCGGCGCCGCCGGTGCCAATCGGTGCAGCGGCTGGTGCTTGCGGAAACTCGCCTTCTGGCCGGGGTCGAGCGTGCCGAGCGCAGCCTGTCCGGCATCGGCGGTCGGCGCCGCCAACAAGGCGACCCGGCCTTCGACCAGGGCCACCTCGGTCGTGTCGTTGCGCCGGTACACCTCGAACTCGGTGCCGACCGCACGCACGCTGCCGTCCTCGGTATGCACCAGGAACGGCCGCTTCGCCTTGGCCACGCGGAAATAGGCGCGACCATGGTCGAGGACGATGCGCCGCTGGTCGCCGGAGAAATCGACGACCAGGCGGCTGTCGGTGTCCATGCTCACGCGCGAACCGTCGTCGAGGGCGATGGTGCGGCTTTCGCCGACTTGGGTGAGGTAGACGGTCTCCACGACCGGCCGCTGCAGCCAGCGCGGCACCACCGCGGCCAGGGCCACCACCGCGGCGAGCGCGCCGGCGCCCAGCGCATAGCGCGCCCAGGCCACAGGCTCACGGCTGCCACGCTTCGGTGCCGTCGGCGCCTCCGCCGTCGCATCGCGCAGGCGTTCGGCGATCTGCGGATGCTGGGCATGCTCGCCCGCCGCCGACCACAGCCGCTCGATACGCTCGTAGGCGGCGCGATGGCGCGCATCGGCGGCCATCCAGCGCTGCCAGCCCTGACGGTCGCTTTCGGCGACGTCGTCTGCGCGCAGGCGCGCGAACCAAGTCGCGGCCTGGCGGCGGAACGGGTCGCCGCCCTCGATCACGCTCAGACGCGGCGGTTTCACGAGCCTCCCAGACGCGTATCGAAATGCAGCAAGGCGCGCATCATGTTTTTCTCCACTGCGCTCACACTGATCTCCAAACGTTTGGCGATGGCGCTATAAGTCAGGCCTTCGTAGCGCTGCAGCAGGAACACCTGGCGGCAGCGCGGCGACAACTCGTCCAGCGCCGCCAGGAACGCCTGCAGCCGGCGGTTACCTTCGTAGACGCATTCGCCGTGCGGGTCCTCACTCGGCCAGTCCTTGGCGACCTCGTCGATCGACACGTGCTGGAGCACCTGATGGCTCTTGTCGCGGCGGAAGCGGTCGCGCAACAGGTTCGAGGCGATCTGCAACAAGAAGGCCTCGACGTTGAGCACGCCGCTCAGCGACGGCATCCGCACCAGGCGCACCAGGGCTTCCTGGGCCAGGTCCTCGGCGTCGTCGGCCGATTGCAGATGACGCGAAAAATAACGCACCAGCGCCGGGCGGTAACGGGCGATCAGCAGCGGCAGATCGGCGGCGCACGAGGCATCGCAAGCACCCAGCGTATCGCCGGCTTCGCCGCTGTTCATGGCCCCTCCCCCGCTATCGGACAAGCGGACGCTACGGCACCGGCCGGCCGCCGGCAAGCCTGCCGAAAGGCGAGTGAGGGATCCGTGGCAAGCTGCGTCTGCATCGGTGGGGAAAGGACAACAGTCGAAGGATCGAGTCGTAGTCACTCATCGGGGAGCGTTGCAATGGGGATCGTTTCACAGCGTCGCGCAACACAAGGCCGTCGGTCGAACGGTACGGACTCGAACAAAAAGGAATCGGTGGGGGCCGATCCGGGACATACACTGAAGACGAACACGTACAGGCATTGCGCCCGGCGCCCGTTGTCGGTCGCGCTGAGCCTGGCGCTCGGTCTGTCGGCCCTGGTCGCCGCGGCGCCGGCGCTCGCCCAACAGACGCGGGACAGCGCGCATCACTACGCCTTGCCGAGCCAGTCGCTGGCTTCGGCGCTCAACCAGGTCGCGTCCTCGTCGGACGCGCAGATCCTGGTTCCACCGGACTTGGTGCGCGGCCGCATCGCACCGGCGCTGTCGGGCCGTTACACCACCCGCGAGGCGATCACTCGCTTGCTCGCCGGCAGCGGCCTCAGCTTCCGCGTCACCCAGAGCGGCGTCATCGCGATAGTGACCGCGCGCGAACCGGCGCCGCCCAAGGCCAAGCCGACGAGCTCGCGCGAACCGGCGGCCAAGGCCAAGGCGGAACCCGATCCGACCGAACTGGCGGCGATCCAGGTCACCGGCTCGCGCATCAAGCGCGCCGAGATCGAAGGCCCTTCGCCGGTCACCGTGATCACCGCCGAGCAGATGGAACGCGAAGGCCACGCCACCGTGTTCGAGGCGCTGGAAACCCTGGTGATGGCCAACGGCGCGGTCGAGACCGAACTGTCGGGCGGCTTCTCCGCCAACGCCCATCCGCTCAATCTGCGCGGCCTGGGCCCCGGCCGTTCGCTGTTGCTGATCGACGGCCGCCGCGCCGCCGACTATCCCTTCCCGTACGAAGGCCGCAGCAACTTCCAGAACTTCGGCAACATTCCGTCGGGCGCGGTCGAGCGCATCGAAATACTCGCCGGCGGCGCTTCCGCCATCTACGGCGCCGATGCGGTCTCGGGCGTGGTCAACATCGTGCTCAAGCGCAATTACCAGGGCGACGAGGTCAAGCTGCGCGCCGGCAGCAGCACGATGGGCGGACGCGACCGCTTCGACCTGCAATGGACCGGCGGCAAGACCGGCGAGCGCTGGGGCGTCACCTACGCCTTCCAGGCCTACGACCAAGAACTGTTGTACGGCTTCCAGCGCGACGACTGGGACCTGCGCGCCAACCCGAGCCCGGACCCACGGCTCGGCGTGCAGCCCGACGCCGGTCTGCGCATCCGCCGAGGCAGCAGCAGTAGCAGCAGCCCCTTGATCGCGCCGCCGGCCGGCACCTGCGAACGCTGGGGCGACGAGTTCCAACGCCACACCTACAAGCGCATCAGCTCCGGCAACGTGCAGAGCCTCGGCGATGCCTGCGGCACCTGGAAGGACGTCACTTACCAGCACCTGAGCAAGGGCAAGAACGAACTCGCCGGTTACGTGTTCGGCACCTGGGATTTCTCCGACGACCTGCAGGGCTGGGGTTCGGTGCAGGCCTGGCGCTCGCGGGTCGAGTCGCTCGGCGGCTTCGAGAGCATTACCGGTCCGCATACCGACGGCGTCGGCCGTCGCGGCGACTTCTACGACCCGCAGTTCAACGCGGTGATCGCGCCCACGCGTTTGCTGACCCCGGTCGATCTCGGCGGCGTCGAGCAGATGAACCAGCACTACCGCGAACGCTCGCTCGACGTCGCGCTCGGCCTGCGCGGCAAGATCGGCGACGGCTGGGATTGGGATGCCACCGTCAGCCGCGCCGAGTACCAGTTCGAACGCACCCGCCGGCGCATGGTCGGCAACCTGGTCAACGATTATTTCTTCGGCAAGCAACTGGGTACCCGCCCCAATGGCGTGCCGATCTATCGCTTGAACCTGCCGCGCTGGTACCGACCGATGACGCCGGAGGAATACGAGTCGATCTCCACCCTCGCCAAATACGAGGCCGAGTCCTGGGTCAACACCGCCAGCTTCGTGCTCACCGGCGATCTGTTCGAGTTACCGGCCGGCCCGGTCGGCGTCGCCACGGTGCTGGAAGCGAGCTCGCAAGGCTACGACCTGTCCAGCGATGCGCGCGTGCAGCCCGGCGTGGTCCAGCTCTACAACCTCACCGGCACCAACGGTGGCGGCGAACGCGACCGCTATGCCGCCGGCGTGGAGTTCAGCATCCCGATCCTGAGCACGCTCAAGGGCAGCCTGGCCGGCCGCTTCGACAAGTACGACGACATCACCGCGGTCGACGATGCCAAGACCTGGAACGCCGGCCTGGAATGGCGTCCCACCGATAACCTGCTGATCCGCGGCGCCTACGCCACCAGCTTCAAGGCGCCGGACCTGCACTGGGTCTTCAGTGAAGGCAGCGGCAGCTTCGGCAATGCGGTCGACCCCTGGCGCTGCATCGCCGCCGGCGCCAATCCGGGCTGCTCGGGCTATAGCTATAACGTCTTCAGCCTCAGCGAAGGCGACCCGAACCTGGAAGAGGAAACCGGCAAGTCCTGGAGCGTCGGCGCGGTCTGGGACGTCTTCGACGGCCTCTCGGTCACCGCCGACTACTGGAGCATCGAACTCGACGGCGCGATCGAACGGCTCAGCCCGACCAGCATCCTCGAAGGCGAAGCCGGCTGCCGCACCGGCAAGCAGCTCAACGGCCAGCCGTTCGCGTTCGGGCCCGACTCTGGCTATTGCCGCAACATCACCGCCCTGGTGACGCGGCGCCCGGAAGGCAGTGAAGCCATCGACCGCATCGCCGAGGTCAAGTCGGCGCCGCTCAATCAGTCTTATCGCCGCGTCACCGGCATCGACGCCAGCGTCAACTGGCGGCTCAAGACCGAGCGTTACGGCGACTACCGTTTCGACCTGAGCTGGTCGCACACGCTCAAGTCCGAACGCCAGGTGTTCGCCACCGACCCGATCGAGAGCGACTGGCGCGACGATCCGGACAACCTCGACTTCCGCAGCCGCCTGCGGGCGGGTGCGAGCTGGCGCGCCGGCGACTGGTCGTCGAGTCTGTTCATGACTCGCTACGGCAGCCTGCCGAAGGCGAACGGCCTCGGCCGCACTGGCGTGTATTTCCTCTGGAACGCCAACATCGGCAAGCGCATCACCGACAAGGCCACGGTCAAGTTCTACGTCAACAACCTGTTCAACAGCACCCATCCGGACGACGAGACCAACACCTCGTTTCCGTATTTCTACGATGCCTACAGCCCGATCGGCCGCGAGTTCGCGTTCGAGTACGAGTATCGGTTCCGTTGATTGGGATCGCAGGCTGACGGCAGCGGCGACGTAAGCGCTCCATCGCCGAAGCTTGGCAACGGATCACCGTTGCCGTTGCCGTTGCCCCAGATTTTGATCTGCTTTGCTGCTTTGCTGCTTTGCCGGTCAAGTGGAGACCCGGAGGGCGGCGCACAGGACGTGCGCCGTTTTCCGATAAGACAGGGACGTCTTATCGGAAAATCCCGGCGCAAGCTGCGTGCTCGCAGGGGAGCTTCGTCAAGGAAAAGCACTTTTCTTTGGTGACTTTTGACCGAAGGGAATCCAGACGGACTTTTGGGGCTTTGGCCAAAAGAAAGTTACCCGCACCCTTTAGGGGGCGGAAGCTCTGCACTGGCTTTTAGGCTCTTAGCCGGAAGCAAGATCAAACGCCAAAAGCTTCCGCCACTAAAGCGGCGGGTTACTTTCTTTTGTCATAAGCAACAAAAGAAAGCTAACCAAAGAAAAATGCTTTTCTTTTGAATCACCAGCCCGCACGAGCGGTGCATACGCGGGGATTTTTCATACGGGACATCCCTGTCCCGATGAAAAACGGCCCGCATCCATGCGAGCCGCCCTCCGGGTCTTCTATGGCCTTCGCGAGGTCGAGGCGACGCACAGCAACAGCAACAGCAACAGCAACCTTATGGCAACGGCGGTTACAGTCTCTGCGATGTTGCTTCTGGGTAGGAGCGGCGCAAGCCGCGACCGCGCATCTGCGGCTGCCGGCGCGGGCAGTCCTGCCTGCGCGGTCGCGGCTTGCGCCGCTCCTACCCCGCGATCGTTTAGGGCTTCGCTCAATGACGAAGGCGGTGCGATGCTTGCCCGCGCCTGGGCCTCGGCCTGCATCCCCTCCTACCCTCAAACAGCGACAATGCCGATCAGGCCATTACACGAGCCCCTGCGATGATCCGACTATCCTGCCTTGCCTCCCGGTCCGTCTTGCTGACCCTGTGCCTCTCGGCCACGGGCGCCCTCGCCGCAGGCCATGAGCGCTCGCCAGCGGCCACCGAGACGACCCCGACGCCCAGCGCCTCGGCATTCGACGACGGGCCCTATCTGCGCTACACGTCCGATCGCATCGAAGCGCGCTGGGTCTGCGACGGCAAGCCGGTCGAACGCTTGTTCCCGGCGCTGCGCTGGCCGGTCGCGGTGCCTGCGCAATGCGGCCAACCGGCGGTCTCGGTACGCACACCGGCCGAAGCCGAAACAGAAGTCTCGCCGCAGGGCGTCGAACGCATCGCCGCGCTCTCGGACGTGCACGGCCAGTACGAGCTGATGGTCCAACTGCTGCAGAGCAACGGCATCGTCGACCGCAAGCTGCGCTGGCGTTATGGGCGCGGCCATTTGGTCATCGCCGGCGATGTGTTCGACCGCGGCCCCAAGGTCAACCAGGCGCTGTGGCTGCTGTACGGCCTGGAACAGCAGGCGCGGGCGGCCGGCGGCGCGGTGCATCTGCTGCTCGGCAATCACGAGGTCATGGTGCTGGCCAACGACCTGCGCTACGTCAACGAGGGTTACCAGCGCAACGCCGGCCTGCTCGGCCGTTCCTATGTCGAACTGTACGGCCCCGACACGGTGCTCGGCCGCTGGCTGCGCAGCAAGTCGGTGATCGGCCAGGTCAACGACCTGTTGTTCGTGCACGGCGGCATCGCCGCGAGCTATTTCGAATCCGGTCTGAGCCGGGCGCAGATCAACGACCGTTATCGCGCCACCCTCGGCACGCCCAAATCGGTCTGGCAGCAGGAACCGTCGCTGCTGCCGCTCTACAACGGCAAGACCAGCCCGATCTGGTACCGCGGCTACTTCATCGACCCGGCCCTGACCCAGGATCAGGTCGATGCGATCGCCGCGCGCCTCGGCGTCGGCCGCATCGTCGTCGGCCATACCTCGCATAAGCGCATCGGCAGCTATTTCGACGGCCGCGTGATCGCGATCGACAGCAGCATCAAGAACGGCCAGTACGGCGAGCTGTTGCTGATCGAACGCGGCAAGTTCAGCCGCGGCACGCCCGAGGGCAAGCGTCTGCCGCTGACCGCCGGCGAGCCCCTCTCCGATTGAACGAACGGTGACCACGCGGACGATGCTCGTCGCCCGCGTGGCGGTGAGCCGCGCTCAACGCGCGATCTCGAGCAATTCCAGATCGAACACCAAGGTCGCGTTCGGTTCGATCTGGCCGGGCACGCCGGTCTCGCCGTAGCCGAGTCGGGCCGGCACCCAGAAACGGTGTTTAGCGCCTGGCGACATCAGCATCAGCCCTTCTCGCAGGCCCGGCATGATCTGGTTGAGCGGGAACTCGGCCGGGTGATCGGTAGCGTAGGTGCTCTCGAACTCGCTGCCGTCGAGCAGACGCCCCACGTAGTTGACCCGCACCGTGCCGTCGGCGGCCGGCCTGGCGCCGCGGCCGGGGCGCTCGATGCGATATTGCAGGCCCGACGCGGTCGTGACCACGCCCGCTTGCTTGCGGTTATCGGCCAGGTAGCGGTCGCCCTCGGCCAGATTCTTCTGCGCCAGCGCCTGCTGGCCGGCCTGGCGCTTGCGCTGCAGGTGCTCGACGAAGCCGCTGCGCACCTTGGCGATCTGCGCCTCGTCCAGGCGCGGCGGTGCGCCGGCATGGGCCGCCCGCAGTGCGATCACGACGGTGTCGATGTCGACCTCGTCCTTGATCGGTGCAAGCCGCTTGGCCATGTCGAGACCGACCATGTAGCTGACTTGGCCGCGCGGGCCGTCGATGGCGGCCGGCACGGTCGCTGCGGTCCGCTTCGCGGCTGCGGCCGCGGTTTGCTCGGTATCGGAGCGACAGGCTGCGGGCGACAACACGAGACACAGAACGATGGCGTGGGCGGAGCGGTTCATGGTGCGGCACTCTCCTGGCGATGAGCTCAGAGACGGTCGATAGGCCGGGCTGCTGCCCTCAGTCGGTCACCGCGAAGGCGACCATCATGCCCATGTCCTCGTGCTCGAGGTTGTGGCAATGGATCATGTAGCGATGCGTGCCCGACAGCTGCTGGGCGAAGTCGATGGCGATGCGGACGATCTCGCCGGGCCAGATCACCACGGTGTCGTTCCAGCCGGTGTCCTGCGGATTGAGCCCGTGGGCAGCGACGGCGCGGCCGCGGATGTCGGGCGGGCTGATGCTGCGCGAGACCACCCGGAAGCGGAAGCCGTGCACGTGGATGGGGTGCGGCATGCTGGTCATGTTGTTGCGTATCTCCCAGACCTCGCGGCTGCCGCGCTTGATCCGGAACATCGGCTCATGGCCGACCGTGTGCATGTTCCAGTCATTGATGAACCAGCTGCCCTCCTGATTCATGCTCAGGCGGATCGGACGCACCGACCAGCCGGCCGTATCCGGCGGCGGCGCCAGGTCGCTTAGGCGTTCGGGCAACTTCGCCGGCGGACGTTTGGCCGGCTTTGGCGTGGTTTCGCTGCAACCGGCGATGCAGAACTGCATGAGGTCGAAGGCCTCGCCCATCGCCGCGGCGCCGGGGTGCTCGCCCATCGGGTCGGGCGCGAACGCACCGGACTCGTCTTCGTTCTCCATCGCCAGGTACTCCAGGCTGCGCAGCAGCACGCGTTCGCCGGCGGCGACTGCGCTGAAATCCACCAGCACGTCGATGCGTTGCGCCGGCGCCAGGAACACGTCGTCGACCGTCCACGGCCGCGCCAGCAATCCGCCGTCGCTGCCGATCAGATGAAACGGCAGCGATTGCCCGCGATGCTCGAAAGCGAGCCGCAGCATGCGCGCGTTGGCGACGTTGGCGATACGGAAGCGATACAGCGCCTGCAGCACGTCGAGGAAGGGTTCAGGGGTCCAGTTGACCAGTAGCCGGTTACCGATCCAGTCGTCGGCGCCTTGCCGATAGATGATGGCGTTGTCGGCGTCGACTTGCTTGTCGGAAATCATCAACGGCAGGTCGCGCACGCCCCAGGGCAGACCGAGGCTCGCGGCCAGTGCGCGCTCTTCGTCGTCGTCCACGCGCAGCAGGCCGGCCAGGCCGTGCTGCAACTGCGCGCCGGTACGCCCGTGCGGATGGGCGTGGTACCAGTACAGGCCGGCGCGATCGGCGACCCGGAAGCGATAGCGCTTGCCGGCGCCGGGAGCGACCGGATGCAGGCCGCTGCCGTCGTTGGCTTCGTCGACGCTCAGGCCGTGCCAGTGGATCGTGGTGTCTTCGCCGAGGCGGTTGTCCAGGCTCACGTCCAACTCCGCGCCGCGGTCGATGCGCAACAAGGGGTTGATGCCGACGCCCGCGCGCGCGGCATGGGCGTAATGCCAGATCCGGGTCGGCGCGCCGTCGAAGATCGGAAACGCCGCTTCCGTCGCGGCCAACACCAGCGGCGCCGACAGACGGGTTTCGGCGAGCAGGCCGGTCGCACCGGGAATGCGCAGCGGTTGCCGGAACGGTGCCTGCGCCGATGGCGTCGCCGCCTCAGTGGCCCGCGCATCGGCATCGGCATGCGCCGCGTGCGGCAAGCGGCGAGCGCGTTGCGACAGCGCATACGGCAGTGCGACCGCCGCCGCGGCCGCCGCCGACAGACCCAACACCCACTTGCGACGATTCGTGTTGACCATGGAGCGGGACACCCTCGTTAGCGATGCTTCTACGAGTCGCGCTGCCGATGCATTCGTCGGTGCACGGACTCGTCCGTCGCTGATCGATCGCAGGAAGCACGACCCGCACATCGCGCAGAATCGAGTCTCCGCTGCATCTCAGTCAGCACGAATTACGGGCATACATCACGATTTCATAATCGGCGATGCGCGCTAAAACCCCTTGATTCGCAGCGTTTGTTTCATCCTCGATGCGGCCGAGTCAAATAACCAAAGATCATGAGAAATCCGGCTGTTCGCGACTGAGGTATCGGCAAGCCGTGCCGTCTGCATCTCAACAGGGGTGCACTTCAGTCATTCGATGCGAGGCAACCACCATGTCCATGAATGGCGGCGAGGCCGCTCGTCCGCAGTCAGGCGCCGCCGTGGTCGCAGCCGACGCCAGGAGCGCTTCGCCGACTCCGCCGATCCGGCAGCGGTTCGCCCGACATACTGATGTCATCGATGTCCGACACCTTGTCGTGCGGCATTCTTCTGTTCGACGCGTCTTCGTCCGTCACGCTTTCGACCGCCCGGCCCTTCTCTCGCCGCTGCCGCCTGCGGCATCCGGCCAGCCCATCGCGCTTCGCGCGGGAACCAGCGCCCCACTGCGTCGGCCGAGTCGTCGGCCAACGCATTTCTCCGCAACAACCCACACGGGTCGCCGAAACCAGGCCTGACGACGACACAGGCCTGTGCGTGCGGATCGGGCGATCACTTCAGCGCCCGGCCACCGATGCGCGGGCGACTTCCCTTCAAACACGGAAGCTAAGAGGAGACTCTGATGGCCACCCCAGGTGCAAGCGGTTTTCGCCGGCGAATCACGCTCGGCGCGTTGTTGTTGTTCGGAAGCTTGATCGGATCCCAATCCGCGTTCGCGGCGCAGCGGACTGTGCAACTCAGCGAAGACGACGTCGTCACCAAACGCGTGCCGACCACGCGCTCGGCGCTGTTGGCCTCGCCCGGCAATCGCGTCTGCGAAGTCGGCGCGAAATGGGTCCGGGTCGGCTTCAAGGAACTGGTACTGCAGGGCTACGACTCGCTCAAGATCACCAGTTCCGGCGGCGACCGCTACGTCTTCCAGGGCGACCACTGGAACGACCGCGCCTTCCACTCCCGCGCCTTTCGCGGCGAGTGCGTGGTCATCGAGCCCTACTTCGGCCACCCCGACAGCCGCTACACCGTCGACAGCTACGATTTCGGCACCAAGGACCTCAGCCTGACCACGGTCACCGTGGCCGGCGCGGGCGACATCTGCGACAGCTCGCCGGCCGACTGCGGCAAAACCTCGGACCTGATCGTGGCGATCAATCCGACCGCAGTGTTCACCGCCGGCGACAACGCCTACGGCAGCGGCACCCTGTCGGAATACAACAACCTCTACCACTCGCGCTGGGGTCGCTTCAAAGGCCTGACCCGGCCCACGCCCGGCAACCACGACTATCAAACCACCGGCGCAAAGGGCTACTTCGACTATTACAACGGCATGGACCAAGCGACCGGCCCGGCCGGGGATCGCAGCAAGGGCTATTACAGCTACGACGTCGGCGACTGGCACTTCATCGCCCTCAACACCATGTCCGGCGGCAGCGTCGCCTCCGCCCAGCTGACCTGGCTGAGCAACGACCTGGCCGCCAACACCAAGCCCTGCACCGCGGCATATTTTCATCATCCGCTGATCAGCCGCGGCAATTACGACGGCTATAGCTCGGTGAAACCGATCTACGACCGCCTGTATGCGGCCAAGGCCGACCTGGTGATGGTCGGCCACGACCATAACTATCAGCGCTACGGAAAGATGGACGGCAGCGGCACCGCCAAGACCGACGGCCTGCGCCAGATTCTGGTCGGCACCGGCGGACGCGACTTCTACTCGCTCAGCGGCAGCCATACGCTGTTGCAGGCCAGCCAGGCCCACACCTGGGGCGTGCTCAAGCTGACCCTGACCGCTACCGGCTATACCGGCGACTTCGTGCCCGTGGCCGGCAAGACCTGGACCGACAATTTCTCCGGCACCTGCAACAAGGCGCAGACCGGCAACCTGCCGCCGGTGGCGAACTTCAATTCGGCGACCAACGGCCTGACCGCCAACTTCACCGATGCCTCCAGCGACAGCGACGGCAGCATCGCCTCGCGCGCATGGAATTTCGGCGACGGCAGCAGCTCGACCGCGACCAACCCCAGCCATGCCTACGCCAGCGCCGGCACCTACTCGGTGTCGCTGACGGTCACCGACAACGGCGGCGCCACCCACAGCGTGACCAAGTCGGTCACGGTCGTGGCACCGGGCAACGCCAATCCGATCGCGGCCTTCACCTTCACTACTTCCAACCTGACCGCGGTGTTCACCGATGCCTCGACCGATTCGGACGGCAGCATCGCCGCACGCGAATGGAATTTCGGCGACGGCATCACCTCGACCACCACCAGTCCTTCGCATACCTATGCGGCAACCGGCACCTATACCGTGTCGCTGAAGGCGACCGACGACGACGGCGCGAGCCACACCGTAAGCAAGTCGGTGACCGTGACCGCCGCGCCGACCGGCAACGTACTCAGCAACGGCGTGCCGGCGACCGGCATCGCCGGCGCCAAGGACAGCGAGCAGTTCTGGACCTTGGCGGTCCCGACCGGAGCGACCGGCCTGAAGTTCGTCACCGCCGACGGCAGCGGCGATGCCGACCTGTACGTGAAGTTCGGCGCGAAGCCGACCACCGCCAGCTACGACTGCAAGTCGGACGGCAGCAGCAACGCCGAAACCTGCTCGATCGCCACCGCCCAGGCCGGCACTTATCACGTAATGATCAAGGCCTATGCGGCGATTTCCGGAGTGTCGCTGACCGGTAGCTTTGCCAGCGGCCCGTCCGGCGGCGTGGTCTGGAGCAACGGCGGCCTCAGCACCGGCGCCACCGCCAAGGACGGCACCGCCGCGCCCTCGGGCACGACCTGGAGCGAGTTGCAGAACGACACCGGCAACACCGCCGAAAGCAACACCACCACCGGTTACGCCGTCAGCAACGCGACGTATCGTCTGGCCGACGATTTCGTGGTGCCGAGCGGGCAGAGCTGGACCCTGTCCTCGGTCGACGTCTACGCCTACAAGACCAGCTACAGCGGCTCCGGCTCGCCGTTCACCGCGGGCGTGTTGCAGGTCTGGCGCGGCCGGCCCGGCGACGCGGGCAGCACCTTGCTATGCGGCAGCACCAGCAGCAACGTGCAGGCGTCCTCAACCGATGCGCGGATCTATCGCACCGGCAACAGCTTGTATCCGTCCCCCGGCAGCGCCACCGTCACCACACGCAAGGTCTGGCGCAACCGCCTGAGCATGCCGGCAGCTTGCGCGGGCAACGGCTTCTTCAGCGCAGGCAGTTACTGGCTCGTGTGGGGCAGCACCGACAGCAGCGCCGGCGCGCACTTCGCTCCGCCGATGACCGTAGTCGGCGCGCGCGGCCGCTCCGGCGCCAACGCCCGCCAGTACGATGTGTCGGCCGGCACCTGGAGTTCCCTGATCGATGTCGGCAACCCGTCCTCCGCGCCGGACGTCGCCCAGGAGCTACCCTTCGATCTCATCGGCACGACGCAGTAAAGCGCAGGCCCGGGTCGCCGCCGGCGATCCGGGCCGTTCTATGCTCGACCGACGCAGGCGACGTCGCCTGCGTCCTCGCGACAGAGAGACTCGAATGAACCACAACGCTTACCGCCTGGCCATCGCATCCCTCATCGTCGCGGCCTGTTTGCTGGCCGCTTGCGAACGCCAGGACGCCGCGCCGCAAGGCCGAGCCGCGGCACCCTCGCCGGCCGCCGTGCCGCGCAAGGACAATACGGTCATGGCGGTATCGACCTCGCCGGCGGTATCGATCACCGGTGTCGAACTCGGCAGCGCGCCGATGCGGCCGCAGGACCTGCCCAAACGGCAGAAGACCTTCACCACCGGCGACACCGTGGTGGTGACGATCAAGACCGCGACCCGCGACCCGCAGGCGCGCGTCCCCGGCCGCTTGAAGGTGCGCTGGATCGACCCGGCGGGCAAGGTCTTCAATGAAGAAGCCAAGCCGGTGACCTTCAACGGCGCCGGCGTCGACGATTTCCGTGTCGCCGAGCCGATGGGATGGAAGTTGGGCAACTACCGCGTCGAAGTGTCGGTCGATGATGGGCCGGTGGTGCAGGATGGATTCTTCGTTCATTAGGCTTGCGTCGATTGGAGTCCCGGGGCTCCAGGGTAGGAGCGGCGCGAGCCGCGACCGCGCTGTGATGGTCTTGCGGCGCAACGCTCAAGCAAGACCAAGATCTGGATCTGGATCTGGATCTGGATCTGGATCTGGATCTGGATCTGGATCAAACGCCAAAAGCTTCCGCCACTAAAGCGGCGGGTTACTTTCTTTTGTCATAAGCAACAAAAGAAAGGTAACCAAAGAAGTTGCTTTTCTTTGAATCACAGGCCCGCACGTTCGATGCCGACGCAGGGATTTTTCATACGGGACATCCCTGTCCCGATGAAAAACGGCCCGCATCCCTGCGGGCCGCCCTCTGGGTCTTCTATTGCCTTCGCTAGTGCGAGGCGACGCACAGCAACAGCAACAGCAACAGCAACATCTTTACGGCAACCGCAACAGCAACAGCAA
The DNA here is from genome assembly GCF_001442535.1 of Lysobacter antibioticus. NCBI lineage: Bacteria > Pseudomonadati > Pseudomonadota > Gammaproteobacteria > Lysobacterales > Lysobacteraceae > Lysobacter > Lysobacter antibioticus. Next base: position 2,667,576 of record NZ_CP013141.1, read on the forward strand.
TCGTAGCCAGGCGGTTGCTGTTGCTGTTGCTGTTGCTGTTGCCGTGAAAGCTTGGCGCAGCTCCGATCTCGCGATGCGACCGTAGACCCGGAGGGCGGCGCACAGGACGTGCGCCGTTTTCCGATAAGACAAGGATGTCTTATCGGAAAATCCCGGCGCGAGCTGCGTACTCGCAGGGGAGCTTCGTCAAGGAAAGCCCTTTTCTTTGGTTACTTTTCTTTTGGGCCAGCAAAAGAAAGTAACCCGGCCGCGATAGCGGACGGAAGCTTTGCTCTTGCTTGATCTTGCTTGATGGATACATCGCGAGACCGGCGCAGTGTGGTCGCGGCTCGCGCCGCTCCTACCCAAGAGCAGGCACGAACCCGCACCCGTTGCTGTTGCTGTTGCTGTTGCTGTTGCTGTGAAAGCTTGGCGCAGCTCCGATCTCGCGATGCGATCGGAGCCCCGGAGGGCGGCGCACAGGACGTGCGCCGTTTTTCGATAGGACAAGGATGTCCTATCGAAAAATCCCGGCGCGGGCATCGCACTCGTGGCCTGTGCCCTTGCAAGGAGAGCCCGCTCTTTGGTTACCTTTGACCGAAGGGATCCAGGCGGACTTTTGGGCTTAGCAAAAGAAAGTAACCCGGCCGCGCCAGCGGACGGAAGCTTTGCACTTGCTTCAGCTTGCCTGATGGATAGATCGCGAGACCGAAACAACACGGTCGCGACTCACGTCGCTCCTACACGAGTGGAAGCTTCATGCGTTTGATCCCGATATTGCTTTACGGATACGCCGCGAGGCTGACAGAGCGCGGTCGCGGCTCGCGCCGCTCCTACCCTTTGAAGCCCAGACCACGACGCCGCAACCACCACTCCCCGATCTCGCCCCTCGATGCAGATCGCGCCGCGATCCCCCGCCACGCCGTACCCGATCGGTCAAAATTGCGGCGAACGCTTCACGACTGATGACGCGCACGGAACCCTGGCGCTATGCTCGGGCGATTCCCTGCAGGAGACCGTCCGTGCGCGAGCTGTATCCGGAAATCGAGCCTTACCGCACTCATCGCCTCGCGGTCGACGAGCTGCACGAGCTGCATATCGAGGAATGCGGCAATCCCGACGGCCTGCCGGTGATCTTTCTGCACGGCGGCCCCGGCGCCGGCGTCTCGCCGTACCACCGCCGCTTCTTCGACCCCAAGCGCTATCGCATCGTGCTGTTCGACCAGCGCGGCTCCGGCCGATCCACGCCACACGCCGAACTGCGCGACAACACGACCTGGCATCTGGTCGCCGACATCGAAGCGATCCGCGAGCATTTCGGCATCGAGCGCTGGGTCGTATTCGGCGGTTCCTGGGGTTCGACCCTGGCGCTGGCCTATGCGCAGAGCCACCCCGAGCGTGCGCTCGGCCTGGTCTTGCGCGGCATCTTCCTCGGCAGCACCGGCGAGTTGCGCTGGTTCAACGAACTCGACGGCGGCGCGCGCTGGATTTTCCCGGAGCGCTGGACGCGCTATCTCGAGCATATTCCGCCGCAGGAACGCGACGACATGACCGAGGCCTATTGGCGCCGGCTCGACAGCGACGACGAGGCGGTGCGCCTGGCCGCGGCGCAGGCCTGGAGCTATTGGGAAGGCGGCAGCACCACGCTGGTCCACGACCCCGACGAGGTCGGCAACTTCGAGGAGCCGCATGCGGCGATCAGCGTCGCGCGCGCCGAGGCGCACTACTTCCGTAACCGGGTGTTTCTGGAACCGGACCAGTTGCTGCAGGGGGTGGCGCGCATCCGTCACATCCCCGCGACCATCGTGCACGGGCGCTACGACATCATCTGCCCGGTCAAGAGCGCCTACGACCTCGCCTGTGCCTGGCCCGAGGCCGATTTCCGCGTGGTCCTGGCCGGCCACAGCGCCGCCGATCCGGCGATCGTCGACGTGCTGGTGAGCGCGACCGACGCGCTGGCCGATCGCTACGGCTGAGGCCCGTCGGCGGCAAGCAGGACCGCAAAGCCGGCGGCGTTATCGCGTCGCCAGGCTTTGCCAGCGTTCGAACTCGGCGCGCCCGGTCTGCTCGGCGATATGGCGCAGCCAGCGGCTGAACTCCTGCGGTTGTCCGGCCAATGCATCCCACAGTTCCGGCAGGGGCTTCCAGGCCCAGTCGGAAGCTTCCGCGGGGTCGGGCTGCGGCCGGCCGTCGTAGCGGCCGACAAAGACGTGGTCGTACTCGTGTTCGACCAGGCCGTCGGAGACGTCGAGACGGTAGGTGATGCGGGCCACGTGCCTGAGCTCGCACTCGAAACCCATCTCCTCGCGCAGGCGGCGCCGTGCTGCGGCATCGGTGGCCTCGCCTTCGCGCGGATGGCCGCAACAGCTGTTGCTCCACAAACCGCCGGAGTGGTATTTGCCGTCGGCGCGACGCTGCAGCAGCCAGCGCCCCTGGGCATCGAACACGAACACCGAGAACGCGCGGTGCAGCAGCCCTTGCCGGTGCACCTGCATCTTCTCGCCGACGCCGATGGCCTGGTCTTGGTCGTCGACCAGGATGAGCATCTCGTTCATATCGCTCTCGTTCGCTGCATGAGCGCGACTATGCCAGCCCCCGCGTTCGGGTACGTGCGCTCAATCACGGGCGGGGCATGAAACCGGCCGAATCGGCACAGCGCGGCATCGTCGGGCACGGTCGCAGCGAGGTGCCTGCGGCGGGTTGCGGATCCGCAAAAACAAACGGCCCCGCCGAGGCGGGGCCGCTGCGTTCGGCCGATGTCGCGGCCGGCTTACTTGTCGATGCGGGCCGGGTCGCGGCTGGTCGAGCTGGCGCCCTTGTTGTCGGTGGTCGGGGCCGGCGGTTCGCCGCCTAAGTCGGCATCACCCAACTTTCCGTCGAGAAACGCTTGCTTGCACACACGTGCGAACAGATTGGCCGAATAGGGGTTAAAGCACTTGCGGTTGACGACTTGGTAGTCGCCGGTGGCGGGATTGACCGGCCTCCAGCAGTCCTGCGGCACGCCGATCTTGCAGAACAAGAACGGGTTGTTGCCGTAGTACGGAATGAACTCGTTGGCGAAGACGCTCGAGGACGCCATCAGCAACACGATCGACAGACAAAGCTTTTTCATGAGACCTCTCCTTAGTGTGAACTCGATTTCCTGTATTGCAGACCGGCGCGTCGCTCCCCTCGCCTGGATTCGCGGTCGAAACCCTCGAATCGGCCCCCGGGGCCCTACGCTTCCCCTTGCCGCCGCAGCCTTCACGGCTTGAGCTTCGAGGCGAAGACTAGCCGATGAGCCTGGGCCAGGCAAAGGCCGGCCCCTGCAAAGATTATCGCCGAGCCCTGTCGCAAGGGCCACGACGGCCCGGCTGGCAGGGGCGGATCTCCTGGCACCCCGTCGCCGGGCCGCACCGAATACCACCATCCGGCCACTCCGCGCCGGCAGCGGGCCCGATCCCGCCCAAACACCCGAAACCCGTGGGTCGGCCAGCCGGCCCGAACGCTCGCAGGCGGCGACTTATGTGGACGAATACGGCGGCTCTGGTCCGGACCGGTCAGGCCTCGCGGCCGCGGCAGGATGAATGAGGGGCGGCGCCACCGCACCGGCGGGGGCCGACGGGTCGTCGCGACGGCTCCTCGGGTAAAAACCCGGGCAACAAAAAACCCCGCCGGGGCGGGGTTCTTCGTTGGATCGTCGCATCGGTGCCGACTGCGATGATCGATGTAGTGGTGCCCAGGAGAGGACTCGAACCTCCACGGTTTTACCCGCTAGTACCTGAAACTAGTGCGTCTACCAATTCCGCCACCTGGGCCTGCCGCAACACGTTCAGTACTGCGGGGCGCGTATGTTGCGTTGCGGCGGGTCGGCTGTCAACGGTTTTGTCACAACTTATTTCAACCAGCATTTAAGGCAAGGTCGGGAAGGCCGCGCCCGAGCCATCGCGCTCGCGAGGACTGCAGCGCAAGGCCCGCGCCATCCGCGCGGCGACGAAGTCGCTCCGCCGCGAGCCCCGGCGAACGGCGCTGAACGCTCCGCTTGCTGTGCTCCATTGCCGATGCCCGGTTCCATCCGATCCAGCCGCGTTGGGACCGCGCAGCGGCGCTGCATGGCCGCGCCTGCGGCTTGATGCCCCCTCGCCGCCGGGCTAAGGTCCGCGAACATCCTGAACCGCGGGCGGCGCATCGTGCGTCGCCCGTTCTTGCTTTGGAGATCCACCCATGAACCCGAACCACCTGCCCCATCCCTCCGGGCTACCTCCTCCGCTGACCCTGTCGCGCCTGGACTGCGACCGGCTCGAAGCCCTGCTGGAACAGCCGATCGCCGCCGCCCTCGACACCCGCGGCCTGCGCCGCGAACTCGACCGCGCCGACCTCGTCGAACCGGCGCAGATGCCGGCCGACATCATCACCATGAATTCGGTGATCCGCTTCGTCGACGAGAGCAACGGCGAAGAACGCGAAGTCACCCTGGTGTATCCGCGCGACGCCGACGGCAGCTTCGAGCGCATCTCGATCCTGGCGCCGATCGGCACCGCCCTGCTCGGCCTGTCGGTCGGTGCCCGCATCGATTGGCCCCTGCCCGGCGGCCGCAGCGCACGACTGCGCGTGCTCGCCCTGCGCTACCAGCCCGAAGCCGCGGGCGATCTGCACCGCTGAGCGGGGCCTCAGGAGCAGCGCCCACAAGGATTTGCTGCGGTCGTCCATCGTCGCTGCGATACCGCGGCAACTTGCGATCCATCGGCGGCCGGCAGGACGCCGGCCGCGAGGGCGACGGTCCTCGACAGGTTCGCGGCGATCTGAAACCCCGCGGTCGCGGCTTGCGCCGCTCCTACCCAGGAGCGGCGTCGCAAAGGGGTAGGAGCGGCGCGAGCCGCGACCGCGACACCGCAGCGACGGCGAGCTATCAACGACAGGCAGAAAAACGGCTACGTGAACGGCGGCCGTCGTTGCATACGCGGCGGCCTGAAACCACGCGGTCGCGGCTTGCGCCGCTCCTGCCCTGCACCGCGCCGGCTCAGACGGCGCAGGACGCCGGCGCAGCGAGGCTGAAGCCCACCGTCGTCGCGCCCTCTTCGCTGTTGGCGAATACTTCCCCGCCGTGCAGGACCGCAATCGCCTTGACGATCGACAGGCCCAGGCCGTGGTGGCGTTCGCCGCGGTGTTCGCGCGCGGCGTCGACGCGATAGAAACGATCGAACATGCGCACCAGATGCTCGGAGGCCACCGAGGAGCCCTGGTTGCGCACCGCGACGCGGGCGCCTTCGCCGCCGTTGCCGAGCTCGACCACGATCTCCGAGCCCGGGGTCGCGTGCTGCACGGCGTTATGCAGCAGGTTGGTCATGGCGCGGCGGAACAGCGCGGTGTCGATCCAGGCGTCGGCGGTGCCGTCGATGCGCAGGCGCATACCGGCTTCTTCCAGCAGATATTCGAGGAACTCGCCGGTCTTGGCGACTTCGTCGGCGAGCGCCACGCAGACCCGGTCCAGGGCGATATCGCCCTGGTCGGCGCGCGACAGGAACAGCATGTCGTTGACGATGCAGCGCATGCGTTCGAGTTCTTCCAGGTTCGACTGCAGCACGTCCTCGAGCTGGGCGGCTTCGCGCGGGCGCGACAGCGCTACCTGGGTCTGGCCCATCAGATTGGTCAGCGGCGTGCGCAACTCGTGGGCGACGTCGGCGTTGAACGCGTCCAGGCGCGTGTAGGCGCCTTCGAGCCGGTCGAGGGCGCCATTGAAGGCGCCGGTCAGATGGCCGAGCTCGGGCGGCAACTGCGCCGGCTGCAGACGTTGCGAAAGGTTGCTCGGGCTCAGCGCCTGCGCCTGGCTCGACAAACGCTGCAAGGGCCGCAGGCCGACCCGCGCGATCCAGTGGCCGAGCAAGGCCACCACGGCGGTGCCGACCACGCCGAGCACCACCAGCGCCAGCACGAACGAGCGCAAGGCCGACACGTAAGGCCAGGAATCGATGCCGATCCACAGCCGCACCGCCGGCCGTTCGCCATGCGCGGGAATCAATTCGTTGAGGGTGCGGTACGGCGCCGAGTGGCCGCCCAGCCACAGGCGGCCCATGCCGTGGTCGCCCTTGCGCGGCACGTCCACCTCCGGCTCGCCGCTGCCGATGCGGAAACCGGCATCGCCGCTCCAGGCCCAGATGCGGATGCTGCGATCGCTGGAGGTCAGGTTCTCGACCTTATCCTGCACCTTGTACCAACGCGCGCGATTGTCGCACATGGCGACGCTGCCGGCGACCGAACGCAGCTTGGTCTCCAGCTCGGCGCGCTGGTAACGCACGATCTGGTTTTCCAGCACCTGGTACAGGGTGACGCCGACCAGGGTGAACACCAACAGCGCGGCAAGCGCGAACATCGCCGCCAGGCGCTGGGCGATGGAGATGTCGCTGAAAGGCCTCATGCCGATGCCCGCCCCGGCGGCGACGGTCCTTCGCCCTGCTCGCCCTCGCGCGCCTCCAGCACGTAGCCCATGCCGCGCACGGTGTGCAGCAACTTGTCGCGGAAGGGGCCGTCGATCTTGGTGCGAAGGCGCTTGATCGCGACCTCGACCACGTTGGTGTGGCTGTCGAAATTGATGTCCCAGACCTGCGCGGCAATCACCGTCTTCGACAGGATCTGGCCGCGGCGCTGCGCCAGCAGGGCCAGCAAGGCGAATTCCTTGCCGGTCAGGTCGAGGCGGCAGCCGTCGCGATGAGCGCGGCGCGCGATCAGGTTGATCGACAGATCGCCGATCTGCAGCTCGGTCGGCTCCTGCTGACGGCCGCGCCGCACCAGCGCCTGCAGGCGCGCCAACAACTCGATGAAAGAGAACGGCTTGACCAGGTAATCGTCGGCGCCGGCGCCGAGACCGTGGACGCGGTCGTCGATGCGGTCGCGCGCGGTCAGCATGATCACCGGCGTCTGCTTGCGCGTGCGCAGCTCGCGCAGCACCGCGAAGCCGTCCATGCCGGGCAGCATCACATCGAGCACGATCACGTCGTAATCGAGCTCGCGCGCCAGGTGCAGGCCGGACACTCCGTCGCGGGCGACGTCGACCGCCCAGCCCTGCTCGGCCAGGCCGTCGCGCAGGTAATCGGCGGTCTTGACTTCGTCTTCGACGATCAGCAGCTTCATCGCGACACCGAGCTTGCGGGCAGTACCTGGGCCGACATCGTACCGCCGCTCAGGCCGTCGCCGCTGCGGCCGGGTCGGCCGGCCCAGGCGAGGCCGCCTGCGCCGCCTCGCGGCGACGGCGCAGGAACAGCCGGTCCAGCGCCAGATAGATCACCGGCGTGCTGTACAGGGTCAGGACCTGGCTGATCAACAGGCCGCCGACCACCGCCACGCCGAGCGGCTGGCGCAGCTCCGCGCCGGTGCCGAAGCCGATCATCAGCGGGATCGCGCCGAGCAAGGCCGCCAGGGTGGTCATCATGATCGGGCGGAACCGGGTCAGGCAGGCCTCGTGGATCGCCGCGGTCGGCGACAGGCCGCGCCGGCGTTGCGCATCCAGGGCGAAGTCGACCAGCAAAATGCCGTTCTTCTTGACGATGCCGATCAGCAACACGATGCCGATCAGGGCCATGATCGAGAAATCCAGGCGCCACACCCATAGCAGCAAGACCGCGCCGATGCCGGCCGACGGCAGGGTCGACAGGATCGTCAGCGGGTGGACGAAGCTCTCGTAGAGCACGCCGAGGATGATGTAGACCGCGAGCAAGGCGGCCAGGATCAGCAACGGCTGGGTCGCCAGCGAGTCCTGGAAGGCCTGCGCCGAGCCCTGGAAATTGCCGCTGACGCTGCTCGGCACGCCGATCTCGGCGCGGGCCCGCTCGAGCGCGGCGACCGCATCGCCGAGAGCGACGCCGGTGGCGAGGTTGAAGGAGATGTTGACCGCCGGCGACAGGCCGTTGTGGCTGATCGACAAGGGCCCGTTGCCGGGCGGCTCGACCCGCGCCACCGCCGACAGCGGCACCATCTCGCCGGTGGTGGCCGAACGCAGATGGAAGTAAGCCAGGCTGTCGATGCTGTCGCGCATGCGCGGGTCGATTTCGAGGATCACCCGGTATTGGTTGGTCTCGGTCTGGAATTCGTTGATCTGGCGCTGGCCGTAGGCGTCGTACAGCGCGTTGTCGATATCCTGGGCGCTGAGGCCGAAACGCGCCGCGGCGGTGCGGTCGATCGCCAGACGCACGATGCTGGCGCCGATCTTCTGGTCGTTGGACACATCGCGCAGCTCCGGCAGCGCCGCCAGGCGCTGGGTCAGGCGGTCGGCCCACTGTCCCAGTTCGGCGCTGTCGGCGCCGCGCAGGGCGTACAGGTACTGAGTGCGCGAGGGCCCGGCGCCGATGTTGATGTCCTGCGCCGAACGCATGAAGATCGTGATGCCCGGCACCTGCGACAGCTTGCTGCGCATGCGGTCGATGAACTCGTCGGCGGACACGTCGCGGTCGCCGCGGTCCTTGAGCACGAACCAGAACCGGCCGTTGGACATGGTCGAGCTGCCGGCGGTGGCGCCGACCGAATGGCCCCAGCTCTGCAAGGCCGGGTCCTGCGCGGCGAGCTGCGCCAGTTGCTTGTGCTTGGCGACCATATCCTCGTAGGAAATGTCCTGCGCGGCCTCGGTGGTGGCGAACACGAAGGCGGTGTCCTGCGAGGGAAAGAAGCCTTTCGGGATCAGGGCATAGGAGGCGACCGCGATCGCCACGGTCAGGCCGAAACCGGCCAGCATCAGACGTTGATGGGCCAGCGCCCATTGCAGGCTGCGGTCGTAGCCGGCGAGCAACCGTCCCGACCAGGTGCCGGCGGCATCGGCATGGCCGGAGGACTTGCGCATGAAGCGCGAGGCCAGCATCGGCGCCAAGGTCAGCGAGGCCACGATCGAGATCAGGATCGCCACGGTCACGGTCAGCGCGAACTCGGCGAACAGGCGCCCGACCACGCCCCCCATGAACAACAAGGGGATGAAGGCGGCGATCAGCGACACGCCGATGGTCACCACGGTGAAGCCGATCTCGCTGGCGCCCTGCAGCGCCGCCTGCAGCATCGGCATGCCGGCTTCGCGATGACGGTGAATGTTCTCGACCACGACGATGGCGTCGTCGACGACGAAACCCACCGCGATCACCAGCGCCACCAACGTGAGGTTGTTGAGAGTGAAACCCAGGGCGTACATCGCCGCGAACGTGGCCACCAGGGCCACCACCAGCACCGCGCCGACGATCAGGGTGGCGGAAAGTTCGCGCAGGAACAGGCCCATCACCACGACCACCAGCAGCACGGTCAGGACCAGGGTCAGCTCGACGTCGTGCAACGAAGCGCGAATGGTGCGGGTGCGGTCGTTGAAGACTTCGACCTCGACGCTCGCCGGCAGATTGGCGCGCAACCGCGGCAGCGCTTCGAGCACCGCGTCGGTGGTCTTGATGATGTTGGCGCCGGGCTGGCGAAACACCACCAGCATCACCCCGTCCTTGCCGTTCGGCCAGGCGCGCACGTAGTCGTTCTCGCCGCCGAAACTGATCCGGGCGACGTCGCCCAGGCGCACCGGCGCGCCGTTGCGGTAGGTCACCACCAGGCGCTCGTAGTCCTCGGCCTTGAACAACTGGTCGTTGGTTTCCAGGGTCGACATGCGCCGCGCGCCGACCACCGCGCCCTTGGCCTGGTTGACGCTGGCGCTCTGGGCGACGTTGCGCAGGTCCGCCAGGGTCAGGCCGATCGCGGCCAGACGCTCGGGCGCGGCCTGGATGCGCATGGCCGGCCGCACCTGGCCGGCGATGAAGACCTCCGACACGCCGTCGACCTGACTCAGGCTGCGCGCGAAGCGGGTCTCGGCGATATCGCTGAGCTCGCTCAGCGGCATCAGCGGCGAGTGCATGCTCAGGATCAGGATCGGGCTGTCGGCGGGATTGATCTTGGTCCAGCGCGGCAGGCTCGGCATGTCGCGCGGCAGGCGCCCGGAGACGTTGTTGAGCGCCGCCTGCACTTCCTGGGCGGCGGTGTCGATGCTCTTGTCGAGCGCGAACTGCAAGGTGATGGAGGTGCTGCCCAGGGCGCTGGTCGAGGTCATCTCGCTGATGCCCGGCACCGAGGTCAGCTGCGTCTCCAGCGGCGTCGCCACCGCCGAGGCCATGGTCTCGGCGCTGGCGCCGGGCAGCGAGGCATCGATGCGGATGGTCGGGAACTCGGCCTGCGGCAATGGCGCCACCGGCAGCCGCGGCAAGGCGAACAGGCCGAGCAACAGCACCGCCGCGGTCAGCAGCGTGGTCGCGACCGGATGGCGGACGAACCAGCCGGAGATCGAAACGCGACCGCTCACGGCGCCCCCGCCACGCGCGCCGCCACGGCGTTGCCCGGCGCGGCGCGTACGCTCGGCGCGGTCGGCGCCACGGTCATGCCGGGCTTGAGTCGCGACTGGCCGTCGCGCACCACCACGTCGCCGGCCTGCAGGCCGCTGACCACGGCGAGTTTGTCGTCCTGGTACTCGATCCGCACCGGCACCAGCGCGACCTTGTTGCCGGCCTCGACGCGGTAGACGAAGCTGTCGTCGGCGCCGCGTTGCACCGCTTCGCTCGCGACCACGGTCGCGGCCGCGCTGGTGCCGGTGCGCACGCGCACGCTGACCAGTTGCCCGGGCCACAGGCGGTCCTGCGAATTCTTGAACACCGCGCGGATGCGCACCGTGCCGGTGGCGTCGTCGATCTGGTTGTCGATCACGCTCAACTCGCCTTGCGCCAACACCAGGCCGGCGTCGCGGTCGAGCGCCTGCACCTCGACCGCGCCGGCGGCCTGGGCCTGGCGCAGGCCCGGCAACTGGTCCTGCGGCAGGGTGAACATCACCGAGATCGGATCGACCTGCTGCACCGTGACCAGGCCGTCGTCGTCGCCGGCGCGCACGACATTGCCCGGATCGACGCGGCGCAGGCCGACGCGGCCGTCGATCGGCGACAAGATGCGGGTATGCGACAACTGCACGCGAGTAGCGTCGATCGCCGCCTGGTTGGCCTGCGCGGTGGCCTGCAACTGCTGCACCGAGGCGGCCTGCTGCTCCAGCATCTGGCGCGCGATCAACTGGCTGCCGGACAACTGGCGGAACCGGTCGAGGTCGGATTTCGCCGCGCGCAACTGCGCCGCATCGCGCGCCAGCGCGGCCTGGGCGCCGTCGAGATTCGCGGCGATGCTGCGGTCGTCGATGCGCGCGAGCAACTGCCCGCGCTTGACCTGCTGGCCTTCGCGGAACAGCACCTGGGTCAGCACGCCATCGACCTGCGGGCGCAGCACCGTGCTCTGCAGGGAGGTCACCGTGCCGATGGTCTCCTGCCAATGCGGCACGTCGCGGCGCTCGACCCGCATCGTCGTCACCGGTACCGGCGGCGGTGGCGCCGGCGGCGGCGCGCCGCGGCTGCCGAAAGCGCCCCAGACCAGCCCTCCGGCGACCACCGCGAGCGATGCGGCAGCGGCGAAAACGGTCTTGCGGGCGCGGGGCGAAAGCGTGGAGACGGGCGTGGGCGACATGGCGGCATCCGTGGCGGGTCGATGGAGCGGCGCGCCGGAGCGCGCCGCGACGGCCCGCGAGGGGAGGAAAGCAGACCGTGCGACGACTCTAGGCGGCGGCCACGGACAGCAAGCTGTCGCTTGGCTGACAAATTCGTAAGCTGCGCCGGTTATCGCCGGCCACTTTCATATCAGCCTGCTCGACGACAGTGCCTATCGGCATGGTCGTGTCGACCGGCCGCCGTCAGCGACGGCACGCAAGGCGCGATGCCGCACCGCCAGCACCCGCGCACTTAAGCGAGGCGTGGTCAGCGAGCTTCGTTCAGCGCGGCTTGGCCGCGCGCGGCGCCGGCGGCACCAGTTCGATCTCGAACAGATCCGGCCACAGCTTGCCGGTCACGAACAGACGCTTGCGCGCGCCGTCGTAGGCGATGCCGTTAAGCACGTCGGCACCGCGGGTGCGGGTGCCATGGCGCGCGAGCAGGCCGCCCAGGTCGATGCGGCCGACGACCTGTCCGCTGTTCGGGTCGATGCGGACGATGCTGTCGGTCATCCAGACGTTGGCGAACAGCTCGCCGTCGACCCATTCCAGTTCGTTGAGCTGCGGCACCGGCTTGCCGTTGAAGGTCACCCGGATGCGCGAGCGCTCGCGCAACGACTTCGGGTCGAGCAAGCGGATCTGCGCGGTGCCGTCGCTCATATAGATCGTGTCGGCCGAACGCGCTAGGCCCCAGCCCTCGCCCGGATAGGCGAAGTTGCCGGTCACGGCGAGCCCCGGCAGCTTGACGATGTAACCGGTCTGCGTGGTCCAGGTCAGCACCAGCAATTGCTGACCGCGGTCGGTCAGGCCTTCGCCGAACACCGAGGCCGGCAGATCGGTCTTCTCCAGCACCTTGCCGTCGGCCAGGCGGACCTTGCGCACCGACGAGCGCCCGTACATGCCGGTGCTCTCGTACAGGAAACCGTCCTTGAAGATCAAGCCCTGGGTGAATGCGCCGGCATCGTGCGGATAGCGCGCGACCACCCGGTACGAATACACCGGCACTTCGCGCCCCGGCGCCTGGGCCGTCGCCACCGGCAGCACACTCGCCCCGATCAGGGCCAGGCAGGGGATCAGCGAGGCGGGAAGGCGTGCGCGCAAGGGCATGGCAGTCTCAACGTGGGCGATCGCGGATGCCGAGAATACCGCCTCGCGCCCAAACCGGCTGCCGCAGGGCGCCCGCGCGGGTCCACGCCCCGTCCACGACGCCCCGTCCACATCAGCCCAGCCGTCCCCGGTTAGAATCCCGGCTCAGCCCTACCCCGCCTCAAAGGTTCCATGACTGATCCCGTACGTCCGGTTTTCCACGGCTTCGAACAGATTCCCCTGCGCGAGTACGCCGAGCGCGCCTACCTCGACTACTCGATGTACGTGGTCCTGGACCGCGCCCTGCCCTTCCTCGGCGACGGCCTCAAGCCGGTCCAACGCCGCATCATCTACTCGATGAGCGAGCTCGGCCTCAACGCCGGGGCCAAGCCGAAGAAATCCGCGCGCACCGTCGGCGACGTGATCGGTAAGTACCACCCGCACGGCGACAGCGCCTGTTACGAGGCGATGGTGCTGATGGCGCAGCCGTTCTCGTACCGCTATCCGCTGGTCGAGGGCCAGGGCAACTTCGGTTCCAGCGACGACCCCAAGTCGTTCGCGGCGATGCGCTACACCGAATCCAAGCTGACCCCGATCGCCGAAGTGCTGCTCGGCGAGCTCGGCCAGGGCACGGTCGACTGGACCCCGAACTTCGACGGCACCCTGGAAGAACCGACCTGGATGCCGGCGCGCCTGCCGCACCTGCTGCTCAACGGCACCACCGGCATCGCGGTCGGCATGGCCACCGACGTGCCGCCGCACAATCTCAACGAGATCGTCAGCGCCTGCGTGCGCCTGCTCGACGATCCCGACGCCACCACCCGCGACCTGTGCGAGCACGTGCTGGGCCCGGACTATCCGACCCCGGCCGAGATCATCACCTCGCGCAGCGACCTGTTGGCGATGTACGAGACCGGCCTGGGCAGCGTGCGCGCGCGCGCCATCTTCGAGAAGGACGGCCCGAACATCGTCGTCACCGCGCTGCCCTACCAGGCATCGCCGGGCAAGGTCATCGAACAGATCGCGACCCAGATGCGGGCCAAGAAGCTGCCCTGGCTGGAAGACATCCGCGACGAGTCCGACCACGCCAACCCGACCCGCATCGTGCTGGTGCCGCGCTCCAACCGTGTCGACGTCGAACAGCTCATGGGCCACTTGTTCGCGACCACGGACATGGAGAAGAGCTACCGGATCAACATGAACGTGATCGGCCTGGACGGCCGGCCGCAGGTCAAGGGGCTGAAGGCCTTCCTGAGCGAGTGGCTGAGCTTCCGCACCGACACCGTCACCCGCCGCCTGACCCATCGCCTGGAAAAGGTCGAGCGCCGCCTGCACCTGTTGGAAGGCTTGCTGGTCGCGTTCCTCAACCTGGACGAAGTGATCCGCATCATCCGCAGCGAGGACGAACCGCGCCCGGTGCTGATGAAGCGTTTCGACCTCAGCGAAGAGCAGACCGACTACATCATGGAAACCCGGCTGCGCCAGCTCGCGCGCCTGGAAGAAATGAAGATCCGCGGCGAGCAGGACGAACTGGCCGCCGAGCGCGAACAACTGATCGCCACCCTCGGCAGCAAGGCCAAGCTCAAGAAGCTGATCAAGGACGAGTTGCTCGCCGATGCCAAGAAGTTCGGCGACGCACGCCGTTCGCCGCTGGTCTCGCGCAATGCCGCCCAGGCCTTGTCGGAAACCGAACTGGTCGCCAGCGAACCGATGACCGTGGTCATCAGCGAAAAGGGCTGGGTGCGCGCGGCCAAAGGCCACGAGATCGACGCCGCCACGCTCAGCTATCGCGACGGCGACGGCCTGCTCGGCGCGGCGCGCGGACGCAGCACCCAGCAGGTCGCGTTCCTGGATTCGACCGGCCGTTCCTACTCCACCCTGATCCACGGCCTGCCTTCGGCGCGCGGCAACGGCGAGCCGTTGACGGGCCGTTTCTCGCCGGCACCCGGGGCGTCGTTCCAGACCCTGGCGGCCGGCGACAACGATCAGCGCTTCGTTCTCGCCAGCAGTCACGGCTACGGCTTCGTGACCCGCTTCGAAAACCTGACCGGCCGCAACAAGGCCGGCAAGGCGATGCTGTCGCTGACCCCGAACGCGAAGGTGCTGCAGCCCGCGCAGGTCGGCGACGTCGAACAGGATCGCGTGGTCGCGGTGACCAACGTCGGCCACCTGCTCGCCTTCCCGGTGTCGGAGCTGCCGGAGCTCGACAAGGGCAAGGGCAACAAGATCATCGACATCCCCAAGGCCAAACTCGGCACCGAACGCGTGATCGCGGTCGCCGTGGTCGCCCCGGGCGGCACCCTGACCGTCAAGTCGGGCGCCCGCACCATGAGTCTGTCGTGGAAAGACCTGGAACCCTACCTCGGCGCCCGCGCCACCCGCGGCGGCCTGTTGCCGCGAGGTTGGCAGAAGGTCGAAGGGTTGTCGGTCGAGTAAGCCGGCGCCCACATCACCGCAGACACGACAACGCCCCGCTTCGAGCGGGGCGTTGTCGTTTTGGGGTCCAGGGTCGAACGCGGCGTTGTGGTTGCGCCGGTGCTACCGGCGGAGCGGGACGCTTTGAGTAGGAGCGGCGCAAGCCGCGACAGCTGGAATGGTGAAAGCCACGCCGGTATCCGGAGCGAAGACGCAATCAGACACCGCCGTAAAGCAACCGGCTCCTTGCAGCTTCGGGTGACTACGCTTGCGAAAATTACTTTGGTTGGTCGCGGCTTGCGCCGCTCCTACCCGGTGACGGCGACGCGCTTTGGGGTAGGAGCGGCGCAAGCCGCGACCAACCGAAGAAGCGCAGCACCACACCGATGTCCGGAACCTGGATGCAATCAGACACCGCTGTAAAGCAGCCGGTTCTACGCGACGTCGTATATACGCTTGCGACCGGCATCTCGGCTGTCGCGGCTCGCGCCGCTCCTACTCAAACCCGATCGCCTCCCTGGGCTATCGCCCGGCACCGCGAGCGCGGTGCCGGGCGAGTCGATCGCTTACGCGAAGGCGCTCAGCGCCTGGTCTCCGGGGCCTGCGCAGAAACTACAGCGGAGCGGTCAAGGCCATGGCGGTAATTACGCTCTCCGAGCGCGTCGGCAATCCGCTGTCCATCCCCTCCGTCGCGCCGAAGCCTGCCATGGCCGATACCAACGCCCGCATCTGCATGTCGTACGGCATGCGATCGATCGTCGGCGCCAGCCAACGTCCGGAGTTGTCCTTGCCGCCCGAAAACGAAACCGCGTCGTCGAGCGAATCCTCAAGCCGATACTCGTTGCTGGCCGAACTCGCACCGGCACTGGCGGGCGTCAGCGTGAACTGCGAGGCCGGAATCGCGCTGCCGGACTTGGGCTGGACATAGGCCAGCCGGTACTCGCCGCCAAGGAAGTGCTTGAGTACTCGCACTTGCTTGGCGGCGTCCGCATCCACGCGTACCAACAGGTCGTCGCCGTCGCGGTGGAAACTCAGCCTGGTGCGCTCCACCCCGTAGGCGGCGCTGTTGAACATCAGCCAGTCCGTGCCGCCACCGCTGTTGTCGATAATGTCCTGGCCACCGCCGTAGACGTACTTGTCGTCGCCCAGGCCGCCGAACATCCGATCGTTGCCGTCCTCGCCGACAAGGGTATCGGCACCTGCACCTCCGATCAGCACGTCGTCGCCGGTACTGGCCGCCGACCCGTTGCCGCCGGCCAGATAATCGTCGCCGTCGCCGCCGTCCAGGCGATCGTCGCCAGCGTAGCCGAACAAGGTGTCCTTGCCGCCGTTTCCGTACAGCGCGTCGCGCAAGCCGCCGCCGCTGATGGTCTCGCCGACATCGGTGCCTTGCCCGCTCCAGTCGAAACCGGCAGCGATCATCGTCTCGATCTGGACGGCAGTCAGGCGCGCGCCGCCGGTGCCGGAGACCGCTTCGATCGCGCTATCGCCGCCGAGGAAGTGGCCTTGCACGCGGATCGCCGTGCTGGTGCCGCGATCGGCGGAAACCAGCAGGTCGTCGCCCTCGCGCTTGAACAGCAGTTTGTCCATGGTCAGGCCGAAACGAACCTCATCGTTGCCGCCGCCCTGGTCGTCGACCAGGTCGCTGCCGTAGGCGCTGTTCCAGAGGTAAACGTCGTTGCCCGCGCCGCCGACCAGCGTATCCGTGCCACGGCCGCCGTCGAGCGTGTCGTTGCCGTCTTCGCCCACCAAGTGGTTACGGCCGGCATTGCCGATCAGGCTGTTATCCAGGACGTTGCCGATACCGTCGACGTGCGAGCTTCCGGTCAGCGTAAGTTTTTCCACGTTCGCGGCCAGCTCGTGGTACTGGCTGCTTTGCACATGGTCGTAGCCGCCGCCTTGGTCTTCGACGACCTGGGCGTAAGCGTCGCCGAGAACATAAGTGTCGTCACCGGCACCGCCGATCAGGCGGTCCTGGAACAAATCGCCGGTAAAGACATCGTTGCCGCCGTAACCGTAGATCACTTCGCTGTCGGCGGTACCGCTCAAGGTCTCGCCCAGTTCAGTGCCGCGGATCGCATTGAGCACGGACAGCGAGAACTGCGTCGAGGCGGTCAGTCCGGCGCGATCGGTGACCGTGATGTAGAAGCTCAGCGGCAGCCCGTCGCCCGCCGGAGCGACTCCGGAGAAAGTCCGGGTAGCCACGTCGAAGTTCAGCCAAGCCGGCAACTCCCGGTCGAAGCTGTAGCTCAGCGTTTCGTCGTCAAGATCGTAGAGCACGTCAGCGGGCAACGTGTAGCGATACTGCTCGCCTTGCACCGCCTCCTGCCAGGGAATGCTTTCGCCGGAGATCGGCGCGCTGTTGGACAAGGCAAGCAATTGTTGCAGGCTCATGCGCGAGCCGTCGGCGAACACCAACTCCTCGATGCCCTTGCCCTCCTGCGGCCGATAGTCGAAGTTCACGGTTTGGCGTCCGCCGCCATTCGGATCGATCACGACGAACGACACCGCATATGGCGTACGCGTCACCTCGACGATATCGGTGCTGGCGATGCCCGTGCCGAACTCGATCCGATCGATATTTCCGACGGTCGCATCGACATCGTTGATGCTGACCTCGCCCCCGGCCCAGCGCGCGATCCGATAGATGTCGTTGCCCGTGTCGCCGGACACGCTGTGCTTACCGCCGCGGATATCGAACAGATTGTCGTGCTCGTTGCCGACGAGATTGAGGTCGTTGCCTTCGTCCGCGATGAAGCTGCGGGCCTGCCCGACCAGGCGCACCGTCTCGATCCCGCTGCCGGCTAACAGCCGATAGCCGTCCACCGATACGTGGGCGGCGTCGGCGTTGCCGATCGGGCCGCTTTGATAGCCGCTATCGCTGACCGTGTCGCCGAGGTTATCGACATGGAATGTCTCGTTGCCCATGCCGCCGAACATGGAATCCGCCCCGGCCCCGCCGTCGAGGACATCGTCGCCCCAGGAAGCGCCATCGATGAGGGTATCGTTGCCTTCGCCACCGTACAGACGATGCACGCCGTAGCCATGGTCGTTCGAATCGCCGTTGCCGGTCAGCAAGTCGTCGCCGCCGAAGCCATACAGATCCTGGCCGTACTTGTTGCCGACCAGGCGATTGGCGGCATCGTTGCCGTAGCCGATACCGTGCCCGCTCATCTTCAGGTTCTCGATATTGGCCAGCGCGCGCAGATCGACCGACTCGGCGCTCCCGCGGTAATCGAGCGTATCGCTGCCCCCGCTGGCCAGTTCCTCGATCGCGACGGCGCTCAGGTCGGAGACCACGAAAGTATCGTTGCCCTTGCCGCCTATCAAGCGCGAACCGCCCGCGGCGTATCGCGCGTCGATCGTATTGTCGAGCGCGTTTCCGGTGATCGTGGTGACCGCCGTAGTGGAAGTGACATATCCGTCCAGAAACGCCTGCATGGCGTAGTTTCCGCTGAGCGTGCTGGAAACGTAGACGTCGAGATAATCGCCTCGGACCTCGATGGTGTCGCCGACGTTGTCTATCCAGAAGGTAACCGGCGAGAACTGGAACGCGGCTCCCTTGCCGAGATAGATCATGCGATCGGCGCCCGCGCCACCGTCGATCACCGTGCTGTGGGCGGAGGACAACACCGTCATGGTGTTGTCCAAGCCGTTGCCGCGGTACCAGATACCGTAGACGGTGCTTCCTTGGAACGTCGCCTCCAGGTTCTCGACGTTATCGGCCATCCGATACTCGCCGTCGCTGCCGCCGGCGATCACCATCGTATCGATGCCCTGGCCGGCATGCTCGACGATATTCTTGACGTTAACGAAACGGTCGTTGCCGTTTCCGCCTTCGGCGACATCGCTACCGTCGCCGCCGAGCAACAGATCGTCGCCCTCACCGCCGTACAGATAGTCGTCGCCCGCATTTCCATCGATACGGTCGTTGCCGGCCTGTCCGTACAGAACGTCGTTACCCCCGGCGCCGTCGAAATCGTCGTCGTATTGCGTGCCGGTATGGTTGTCCGCATCGCCGGTGCCGGTCCACAGCGGTTCGTAGCCCCAGACAGCGGAGGTCCAACGAACGCCGTCGGCGAACTCGATGACATGGCGATCGCTTCCGAGCAGGAAGAAATTCTGCAATTGCACCGAATCGGTGCCGCCGTCCGCGCGAGCGAAGCGGACGAACAGGTCGTCGCCCACCCGCAGTCCTTTCGCATCGCGCCGGGACAAGCTGTCACCGAAGCGGATCACATCCGCGCCATAGACCCAATTCTTCAGGTCGACCCGATCGGTACCGAAACCGGCTTCGAACAGATAGGTGTCCTTGCCCGCACCGCCGGACAGCACGTCGTCGCCGGAACCGCCGACGATGGTATCGTCGCCGTCGCCGCCTTCCACGAAGTCGTTGCCGCCAAGGGCTTCGATGCGATCGTTGCCGAACTTGCCGTAAAGATTGTCGTTGCCCTCGGTGCCGCGCAGAAGATCGTCACCGTCGGTGCCTCCGATCGGCGCGCCGACGCCCAGCAGGCCGAACAGCTGCTCGCGAGTGATCAGCGTACCGTCGGCGAACCTGAAGTCGACCTTGTTGCCAACTTCGGCGAAGAAATCCTCGATGGTCAGCCGGTCCTCGCTGCCGACGATGCCAACGACCAGATCGTCGGCCGATACCGTGTAAGTCACGTCGGCGCTGGCGATGTCGACGGCAAACTCGACCACATCGCGCAAGTCGTCGTTTCCGTAGGGAACGAAGATCGTGTCGCGGCCGAAGCCGCGCTCTATCGCGTAGACGTCATGACCGTTACCGCCGGCAAGCCGATCGTCACCGGCATCGGTACCCAGGCGATCGGCGCCTTCGTTACCGAACACCAGGTCGTTGCCGTCGCCGCCCTTGAGTTCGTCGTCGCCGTCGCCGCCGTCGACGACATCGTCGCCGCTTCCGCCATCGAGAATGTCGGCGCCGGCCTCGCCAGCCAGCTCATCCTTGCCGCTACCCCCGTACAGGCGGTCGCGCCCCTCCCCGCCGCTCAGCTGGTCGTCGCTATCCCCGCCGTTAAGGAAGTCGTCGCCTTCCTCGCCATCGAGATAGTCCTTGTCCGCGCCGCCGTCGAGGCGATCATTGCCAATCCCGCCGAACAGCCTGTCTTCGCCGCTGTCGCCATCGATGCTGTCGTTGCCGTTCTCGCCGTACAAGTGGTCCCAGCCCGAACCGCCGCGGAGGCGATCGTCGCCGTCGCCGCCCCAAACGCCATCGGACCCGCTACCGCCGTCGAGCGTGTCGCTGCCGATTCCGCCAACCAGCTCATCCTGGCCGTCGCCGCCGCGCAGATCGTCGTCCCCCTCCTCGCCGAACAGCTTGTCCTGGTCGCCGTCGCCGCTGAGCAGGTCGTTGCCGGCGCCGCCCTGGAGCTGGTCGTTGCCGGCCCCGCCGTAGATCCTGTCGTTGCCGTGGTGCTGCAGGGGGAACTGCGACGAGTCGGCGTCGCCAACCAACATGTCGTCGCCGTCGCCGCCGTCAATCAAGTCGTTGCCGCTCATGCCGAAAACCGTATCGTTTCCGGCGCCGCCGGAGATTTGGTCGTCGCCGTGCAGCGCAGGATCGATAAGGATCGAATCCCCGATCAGGGTGTCGTTGCCGGTGCCGCCGAGCAGAGTGTCCGCGCCATCGTCGCCGTAGAGGAAGTCGTTACCGGCGCCGCCGTCGATATAGTCGCCGCCGCCGATGCCGGAGCTCGGGAATCGATACGGCATGCCCTCGTCGAGCCGGTCGCCGGAGAGGATGTCGTCGCCGTCGCCGCCATACAACGTGTCG
Source organism: Lysobacter antibioticus (assembly GCF_001442535.1). Taxonomy (NCBI): domain Bacteria; kingdom Pseudomonadati; phylum Pseudomonadota; class Gammaproteobacteria; order Lysobacterales; family Lysobacteraceae; genus Lysobacter; species Lysobacter antibioticus. The sequence continues at coordinate 2,688,353 of NZ_CP013141.1, forward strand.
GCGCCACCCTGGCCGTAGATGCGATCGTTGCCGTTGCCGCCGAGCAGCACATCGCTTCCCGACACGTTGGAGCCGCTGGAAGAACGACTGCCGATGTACTCGAAGTAGGTGCCCGGCTGAGTGAAATCGTCGCCGAGGATCAAGTCGTCGTCGTCGCCGCCATTGATATAGTCGTTGTCGCGGCCGCCTACCAGCAGGTCGTTGCCGATATCGCCTTCGATGGTGTCGCTGCCCTCGCCGCCATGGACGATATCGGAGCCTTCGCCGGCGAGAATTTCGTCGTCGCCGTTCTTGTGCAGATTCGGGTCGAGATCGACGAAGATATCGTCGGTTTCGGGCTTGTGATCGTTCGGGCCCCAGGCCTCGATCTGCAAACCCCACAAATGGTCGGGTGCGTTGTCGCTGCGCGGGCCGCGGTCGTTATAGACGAACCACCCGTTGCCAAAGGCAATAACGTCGCCGCGCGCGTTCAGGCGGGCATGGATATCTTCCAGGCTTTCGCCGGTGCCCACCATGGAATCGTCCCAGCGACGCCAGTCCATGACCACCGAATAGTTGAGAATGATGTCGTTGCCCAAACCGCCACGCAGCTTGTTCGAGCCAGGACCGCCGAGCAGCAGATCGTCGCCGTGGCTGCCATCGATGAAGTCGTCGCCGTAGCCGCCGTCCACGCCGTCGTTGCCGCCCAGCGCGACTATGGTGTCGTCGCCGCTGACCACCGTCGCCTCGTCCTTGTCCCCGTCGCGGCCGAGCAAATCGTCGTTGACGGTCAGCAAGTACGGGTTTTCCGGGGTTCCCGGTTGCCCCAGGTTCGGCAAGGTAATGCCCAGGGCACCGTTGACCCAGCCCTTGATGACGATGCTGGCCCCGGTGGGCCGATAGCGGATGAACAGCGAGCGCCCTTCGGTGCCGTCGATGACCTGCAGGCGGAAGTTGCGATCGGAGGTCTCCCAGCCCAGTCCATCGCGAGTCACGTTGTTGACCGAGTAATCGCCGATGGAGATCGCGCCGAACATCAGTTTGCCCAGACCGTCGCTGTCGACGATGACGTCCTGGCTGCGGCCGTCGGCGAGATCTTCGGCGGTGAACCGGTAGGTGTCGAAACCGGCACCGCCCTCTAGGTAGTCGCCCCCCGTGCCTCCATCGAGCACGTCACCGTCGGCGCCGCCTATCAACTGGTCGTTTCCGCCGTTGCCGAACAGTTCGTCGGCGCCAGAACCGCCGCCCAGCGCATCGTCGTTCTCGCTGCCGAACACCCAGTCCGCGCCGCCGCCAGCGGAGATGATGTTCTTCGAGCCGGCGATGCCTCTGAGGGTGTCCGCGCCCGCGCCGCCCAACTGGGTGACGGCCTGGATATCGCCGTAGTCGAACGCGCCGTTGCCATACATCCCGGCATAGCGCGCTATGACCCAGGCCGCTTCCTGGTTGGCGGTTTTCTTGGCCAGCCACTCCTCCAGCTCGCCCTCGACCTTGTCCTCGACGAAATCCAGAACCGAGCCGACCACGAACTTGAGCGCCCAACCGAACGGCCCGGTGACCGTCGCCGCCTTGTCGATCGCTTCGGACACCATGCCGACCGGCATCATGATGATGGTAGTCAGCACCTTGCTGATGTCGCGGTTGCGCGCCGCCTCAATCAAGTCGAAATGGTCGATGCTCTGTTCCACCAAACCGAAGAACTTGCCGAGTTTGGTGGCGTCGCCGACCGTCTGGCCGGTGCCGGGGATGTCCACGCCGGCGATCGTGTTGATTTTGCCGACGATCTCGCCGAGCTTCTCGTAGTCGGTCGTGCCTTCCTTTTGCAAGGTCTCGACCATCGTATTGAGATCGAAACTCAGGCGCGAGTAAATCCCCTGCCATGTTTCGTTCTGGTTCAACCCCGGATCGAGATTGAACAGCGCGACCAATTCGGCCGATTTCACCATCGCCCGCTTGTACATATCGGCGAGAATCTTCTCGGTCGCGGTGCCAGGAGCGTTGTCGCTGAGCAGATCGATCTCCAGGCCTGCGGCGTCCAGTTCCTGGGCGAAAATCACTGCCATCTGACGGGTCAGGGTCGCAATTACGGCTTGCACTTGTTCGTCGGTGTACATCGCTCCCTCGTCGTACGGGTCAAAGAGTCATGCGGAACGCCGCGCGTCGGGGCGCGCGAACGCAAGAGAAGAGAAAAAGCCGCGGAATGCCCATGCAGGGCGATCTGCCGGTGTGTGCTCGGGATTGAGGGAGCCGGCGCGCAGACGCGAACTGCGGATCCGCCCGAAGGCCGAGGCCGGACGTCCGGGCGAAGACGGAAGATTCGCGGGCGCGTGAGTAAGCTGCCCTGGTCGACGACGGCTCAAGCCGTGGGTGGCGATGGCTACTGCCAAAACTGCATCCTGCATTGCGATCGCCCAGCCTACGTGGGGTTCGCGCCTACCGGCAGTGCGGATGCGCTACGTTCCCACGCCCTTCTTCGCGTGACACTCCGGCCGTCCTGGAAGGCATGGCGGACTGGGTCGGCATTTCGCGAACTGGCGCAGCTTCGCGCGTGCCCCGGGCTACTGTCAAGCCGTGGCTGGGCGACGCTACGCTCATGACCTGCGCCGACGTCGGACTCGCGCCGCTCCTACCCGAGCAGACCGCCTCCCCGGGCTAGCGCCCGGCACCGCGATCGCGGTGCCGGGCGAAACGATGGACTACCCGCATGCGCTCAGCGCCCGGTCTGCGGGGTCTGCGCGGGAGCGATCGCGTCCATCGCGTCGGCCACGTCTTGCGCGCTCAGCATCAACATCGCCGCAGTCGATTGCACGCTCGGCGAGAACGACAGCAGCAGGCCGAAGCTGGTGCTCGGGTCCTGGCCGCTGCCGTGCTGGCGACGCATCAACAACGACAGCTTCCAACCCCTGGCGAATTCCACGTCCATGCCGGCGCCGTAGCTCAGCGCGTTGTCGCCGTAACTGCGCAGGCCCAGCACATAGTCGTTGGCGACCGGCATGATCACGTAGTTGAGGTTGACGTCGCTGCGGTTGTCGAACGATTCGCGGTATTCGAGCAACCAGTACGGACGGAAGATGTTGCCGCGCGCGGTCACGATCGGCAGGCTGCCTTCCACGCCGAGCGATGCACCGCTGTTCTCGACCGTCTGCGAGCCGTAGCTCAGGTCGTAGATGCCCAGGCCGGTCTCGCGGTAGCCGTCGAGCTTGGTGCGGCTGCTGTCGAGGCGGCCGTAGCCGGTCAGCATCATGCCGCTGCCGCCGCCGTGCTCGTAACCGGCGGTAAGCGAGCCGAACACCTGGTCGCCGTCACGCTCGGCCGAGGCCGTGGCACCGGCGGTCGCACTGTAGCGGCGGATGTCGAAGTCCAGGCGGCCCCAACCGAGGATGCCGTCGACGAACCAGCGTTCGCTCGGGCGCCACAGGCCGTACAGCGACAACGCACGCTGCTCGGCGTCGAGCTTCGAGCGGCCGTCGTCCAGGTCGGTGTCGTTCCAGCCGAAACCGCCGGCCACGCCGAGCAGGAAGCGCTCGCCGATGCGCCAGTCGGCGCCGACGGTGAGGCCGTCGCTGTGGAAGTCGAAACCGTCGCTGCGCGCATTGCGTTCGCGCTGGCCGTTGCTGATGCTACCGGCCGTCCACAGGCCCCAGCCTTCGGGCAGGCGCACCGGATCGATCGACGCCACCTGGCCCGCGGTCAGCGACATCGCCCCGCCCGAGCGGCTGCTCAGATTGAGGGCCATGTCGTTGCTGGAACGGTTGGCGCCGGCGAAGCGCTGCTGGCGCAGGCGGTCGTGGATGTTGGACTGCTGCGCCGAGGCGAAACGCACGCTGGCGTCGACCTGCGCCTGCAGACCGCCGACCACGCTCGGATCGCGGGTCGGATCGGGTCGGCCGGTCACCGTCAGGGTGGCATTGACCGAAGCCTGCAGATAGCTGCCGCTGGCCGCCTGGGTCGCGACCAGGGTCGCCACGCCGGCACCGACGATCGTCACCCTGCGCCCGCTGACCGTCGCCACCGCGGTATTGGCGCTGCTGAAGGCGAACGCGCCGTTGCTGTTGCTGCTCGGATCGGGCAGATCGAAGGCCGCCTCGCCGACCGTCTTGGCGAGGTCGCCGATCCACGCGAGGTTCGGCGTGGCGCCGCTGATGGTCACTTGCAAGGCGACTTGCGGCGCGGCGGTGTAGTTGGCGTTGCCGGCCTGGTCGGCGGTGAGCGAACATGTGCCCGAGCCCAGCGTGCTGACCGTGTTGCCGCTGACGGTGCAGACCGCCGGCGAAGTACTGGCGAATACCACCGGGTTACCCGAGGCGCCTCCGCTGGCCGACACGGTGAAGCTGCCGCCCGGCGTGTACACGGGCATCGCAGGATTCGCCGCGAACTGGGCGATGGCCTGGGCGGCCGCACCGATGGTCACGTCCAAGGTCACTTGCGGCGCAGCGCTGTAGTTGCCGTCGGCGGCCTGGTCGGCCGTCAGCGAACAGGTGCCCGCGCTCAACATCGTCACGGCGCTACCGCTGACCGTACATACCGAGCCCGTGGTGCTGGCGAACACGACCGGGCTGGTCGAGGCGCCCGGCGTGGCCGAGACCGCGAAGCTGCCGCCGGCCGCGAACACCGGCGCCGCCGGGGTGGCCGCGAAGTCGGTGATCGCCTGCGCCGCCAGGGCGATGGCCACGTTCAAGGCGACCTGCGGCGAGGCGCTGTAGTTGCCGTCGCCGGCCTGATCGGCAGTGAGCGAACAGGTGCCCGCGCTCAGCATCGACACGGTGCTGCCGGCGACGGTGCACACGCTCGGCGTGACGCTGCCGAACATCACCGGGCTGCTCGACAAACCCGGCGTCGCCGAGACCGTGAAACTGCCGCCCGGCGCAAACACCGGCGCGGCCGGATTGGCGGCGAAGTTACTGATCGACTGCGTTGCCACGCCGATCGCGACCACCAAAGTCGCCTGCGCGGCGGCGCTGTAGTTGGCGTTGCCCGTCTGGTCGGCGGTGAGCGAACAATTGCCCGCGCTGACGATCGTCACCGTGTTGCCGCTGACCGTGCAGATCGCCGGCGCGGTGCCGGCGAACACGACCGGATTGCCCGAGGCACCGCCGGTCGCCGACACGGTGAAGCTGCCGCCCGGCGAGTACACCGGTGCGGCCGGATTCGCCGCGAACGCGGTAATGGCCTGGCTGGCGGGACCGATGACCACGGCAAGCGCCGCCTGCGGCGCGGCCGTGTAGTTGGCATTGCCGACCTGATTGGCGGTGAGCGCGCAGTTGCCTGCCGCCACCGTCGTCACCGTGTTGCCGGCGACGGTACAGACCGCGGGCGTGGTGCTGGCGAATACGACCGGGTTACCCGAGGCGCCGCCCGTCGCCGATACGGTGAACGTGCCGCCCGGCGCGTACACCGGCGAGGCCGGATTGGCGGCAAAAGCGGTGATGGCCTGGCTGCCCTGCGCGATCGCCAAGGTGTAGGCGCGAGTGCCGCTGAAACCGTTGTTCGAAGTCGCTTGCACGGTGAAATTGAACGAACCCGCTGCAGTCGGAGTACCCGACAGCACGCCGGCGCTCGACAAGGCCAAGCCGGGCGGCAAGGCGCCCGCGGTGACCGTAAAGGTGTACGGGGCGACGCCGCCGTTGCCGCTGGTGGCGCTGAGGGTCTGCGAATACGCGGTCGCGAGCGCGCCGTTGGGCAAGGTGGCCGGATTGACCGTCACCGCCACCGTCGCACAGCTCAACACGAGATGGGTGACGTCGGCGGCGATCGCCGCACCGCTGGGCGGCGCGACGCTGCACAACTGGCCGGCCGGATGGGTCAGCACGCCGACGCTCCAGTTCGCGCCTTGCGGCAGGCGCGTGGGGAACACGAAGCTACTCGCGGCCTGCGCCACCACGACCTGCTGCGAACTGACCGGATTGGTCGCGGCGAGTTGCAGGGTGACCGCGCCGGTCTGGCCGCTGGCGGAACCGCCGACCGCGAACTGGGTCGGGGCGAAACAGATCAAGGCCGCGCCGTTACCGGCTTGCACGCCGTTGTTGATGGTGACCGCGGTCAGGCCGGTCGCGGCCGAGCTGCCGCCCGCGCCGCCGCCACCGCCGCCGTTCCAATTCTGCGTGCAGGTCGCCGTGCCCACGCCGGCACCGCCGCCGCCCGCACCGACCGTCGCGCCGCCGCCACCGCCGCCGCCGTAACCGGCGCCGGTGAAGGAGCCGGAGAAATTGAAGGCATCGCCGCCATCACCGTTGGCCGCATTGCCCGCCGTGGCCGG